>JAJQAD010000205.1 GCA_021204005.1 Clostridiales bacterium | reverse complement strand
TGCTAAGTTAATTATTATTATAAATTTTTTATGGTCGCTTATTAAGGGAGCAACGTGACTATAATGTTAAATCCTCCGTAGGAATTGAAGGCATATACGGACGAAGCGGGAAGAAATTGTGAAATCGTCCGTAGGAACAGCAGGCAGATACGGACGCACAGGAAAGGAAGGGGGATTCGTCTGTATATAGCCTGCAAAGAATATTTGGATCACTTGTGAAAAGTAACGGCTGCTGTAACTTTTTGTTTGTCAGCTTTTCACATCGCCTATGCTTTCCGCCTGTGAAGCCTTGAAACGGATAGGAAAATCTGATATTCTTTTAATACAAATGATTCGGGCGACAAAAGGATATGATTCATGTTTTTGCGGTCCCCAAGGTCGTAAATGTGAATGCAGGCATTCGATTTTCGACCAGCTTTGCATAAGTTCAATTACAGAAATCAAAGATTTCTTATTTCACTTATTTTGTCCCTTGTATCATACAAATATAGAAAGGAGCCGTTCATGCTTACGTTTGGAATCGACTGGGACGACGTGATCGCCCCATTCAACGATCGGGCCATCGAGATGGCGAATGAAGAATACAGCTTTGATCCGCCGCTCACTCTGGAGGATATCACTTCCTGGGAAAATACAGGCAGGTCTTCCGTGATAAAGAAGTATTATCATGATGAACGGCTCTATGACCGTCAGTTTGTTCCGGAAGAATCCAAAGCTTTTATACGAAAACTGCAGACGAAGGGAATTGTCTATATCATCACGGCTGCCTATCCGGAGTTTATGTCCCGTCGGATGAAGCAGATTAAGGAGGCTTTCCCGGATTTTCCGTAGGAAAACATCATCATGGGGGTACATAAGTCCATGGTGCACGTGGATATCACGCTGGATGACGGGCCGAAGAATATTTTAAAGAGTAATGCCCGTTTCCCGGTACTGATGCGGAAGCCTTGGAACACGGAACTGACCGGTCTGCTGGCAGTCAACAATTTTGATGAGTTTTTCACACTGTTAAATCAGATTAAATCCTCCATGATCGAGGATCGCGTGGAGGCAAATCATCCTGCTGTGGTCGCGCTGGTGGGACCGAGCGGTTCCAATAAAAATAAGATTACGCGGGAACTATGCAAATACAGTGATTTTTTTACCGTGCCAAAGGCATATACGACCAGACCGGTGTCTGACGGCATCCACACGCGGATCACCCCGGAGGAATTTGTCCGGGATCGCGAATCTTTTATAGAGACGACGATGTATGCCGGCTACGCTTACGGAACTAAGTGGGCGGATATCTCTGCACTGATGGCAGGCAGCCGTTACATCGTCATGCCGATTGATTTGAGCGGGGCGATTGCGATGAAGCGCCATTACCCTACAGTTATCATTTTCTGCAAGTGCAGCCGCGAGAAAATGATTGAGAGCATTCTGGAGAAGGATATGAGTAACCACGAAAAAATGCTGCGTTTGATTTCTCTGGAGAATGAGTTGAAAAATGCGGCACTCTGTGATTATATGGTGCATACGGGGCGGGAGGATGCAGTGCAGAGGATTCTGGAAATTTGCAAGATAGACTGTAAATAGTATAAAATGAATGGAGAAATATCATTTATAAAACCTGTATCCATATGATTAAAGCGATAAAAGGGTATGATACAGGAGGGGAAAGTCATGTGACAGGAGGAAGCTATGACAAAAATTGTAATAATCGGAAATGGATGGCGGGCGAACTATTTTCACCGGATTGCGAAGGAACTGCCGGATGAGTTTCAGATTTCCGCGGTGATTACCCGCAGTCAGGAAAAGGCGTCGGAGGTGACGGCGCAGTGGGGCGTACCGGCCACAACGGACTGGGAAGAGGGGCTGCATTTCCCTCACGATTATGTGATCCTCTGTGTAAACCGTGCGGTGACCGCGGATTTCCTGCAGAGGCTTTTTGAGTTAGGTGAGGCTGTGCTCTGTGAGACTCCGCCCGGGTATTCCGCGGAGGATTTTCAGAAAATCTGGGATGCTGCACAGGAGCATCAGGCACGGGCGCAGATCTGTGAGCAGTATCAGTTCTGGCCGCTCTATAGTTCCTGTCTGGAGGTAATCCGGCGGGGGCTGACCGGTGAGATTTCCAATGTGTCGCTCTCCGCGGTGCACGGCTATCACGCAGTCAGCCTGTTTCGGAAGTTTCTGGGAGTGGGATTTGAGGATTGCAGGATCAGCGGGAAGCGGTACGAATTTGATGTGACCTATACGATGGGACGGGATGGTTACGATGAGAGCGGGCGTGTGATCCGTGCGGCGCGGGATATGGTTTCCCTGGATTTTGCAAACGGAAAGAGTGCGTTTCTCGATTTTTCGGATGAGCAGTATTTTTCGCCAATCCGGACGAGACGGATGAATATCCAGGGCGTCCGCGGGGAGATCAATGATTTGACGGTCCGCTATCTCAATGCGGAGAACCGGCCGGTGACGCTGCCTTTTGCCCGGCTGGATGATGGCTTTAATAACATTCAGGGATGGTCGCATCAGGGTATCATGCTGGGCAGTGACTTTTTGTACCGCACTCCATTCCCGGGAGCGAAGCTGAATGACGATGAGATTGCCGTGGCGACAGCCATGCGGCGGATGAAAGAATATGCGGACGGAGGCCGGGAGTTTTACAGTCTGGCTGACGGATTGCAGGACGCATATCTGGCCTGCAGGATGGATGAGGCGGTGCAAAACCCGGGTACCGTTGTGGAGGCAGTGCGGCAGCCGTGGGCAGAATCATTTTAAAGCATGTGAGTTTTTATGGAGTTCATGTACAGTTTCAATTGGCAAGATAACCATGCTCTGGGGGATAACATTGTGTTCTGTTGATAAAGCCGATGTGAATATTGTATGATTTCAGACGACAGACTGTAAAAATTATATCCGGGTGCTACTATAGGGAAAGATGTGAGAATCGATGATTGATAAATGGGAGAGAGAACCAGAACGGGAATCGAAACAGGAGTGTGAGAGAAAACCGGATGCTATTCCGGAAAAAGAGTCGGCGCATAGCAGGGAACGATTGGAACAATTCGGGAATCCCCGCCTGCGGCAACAGCTGGATTTTATTCTGGAAATTGATAAGGAAAAAAAGATCGGCCGACAGACTTACCTCTCTGACGGTGAACACAAGGAAAATGATGCGGAGCATGCCTGGCATATGGCGATTATGGCAATTTTGCTTGCGGAGTATGCCAATGAGCCCATCGATGTGCTGCGGACGGTGCTGATGCTTCTGATCCATGATATCGTAGAGATTGACGCCGGGGATACCTATGCTTACGATGAGGAGGGAAAGAAAACCCAGAATGCGCGTGAGCAGCGGGCGGCGGAGCGCATCTATGGCCTTCTCCCGGCGGATCAGGGGAAGATGCTCTATGATGTCTGGCAGGAATTTGAGGAACAGAAGACGCCAGAGGCCCGGTTTGCGCGGACGCTTGACAATCTTCAGCCGATGATGCTCAATGCGGCTACCGACGGAAAGGCCTGGGTGGAGCATGGCGTCCATATCGACCAGATTCTGGGACGAAACCGCAACACGCATCTGGGGTCGGAAGAGTTGTGGGATTATGCGAAGGAGAACTGGCTGCAGCCGAATCTGGAGAGCGGACATATTCTCGGTGGTGATGTGGAAGAAAAGTCTGAAGCTATTTAAGGAGATTTTCGCTGATGGAAGAATATGCGGTGAAAACTCAGATTCGCTGTGTTTTTATAACAGGAACAATTGTCTGGCTGATAATGAATTCCAGGTCGCAAACGGTACAAACGGCTGTTGGAGGGGTGTGGAGTGATTAATAATATTGTGCTTGATATGGGAAATGTGCTGCTTACCTATGACCCGGAGATACCTCTTTCTCGATTTTTAGATTGTGAGGAGGATCGGGCAGTAATCCGTCGGGAGCTTTTTGAGGGACCGGAGTGGGTGCTGCGGGATCAGGGAGCGATCTCGGAGGAGGAAATGCTGGCGCGTGTCTCCGCGCGGGTGCCGGAGCGGCTTTATGAGGGACTGCGGCGCTGCAATTATGAGTGGATGATCTGTATGAAACCGATTCCGGAAGCCCGGACATTCTGTGATGAGGTGAAGAAGAATGGGTACGGAGTCTACGTGCTTTCCAACGCGGCGGATAATTTTTACACTTACTTCACCGATTTTGCGCCGCGGGAGTATTTTGACGGCATCCTGTATTCTGCGGAGATAGGAATCGTCAAGCCGGATAAGCGGATTTACCGCTGTCTGCTTGACCGGTTCCAACTGAGCGCGGAGGAGTGCCTCTTCCTCGACGACAGAGAGGACAACGCAGAGGGAGCGCGTGCGGTCGGGATGCAGGCGGAAGTTTATAAGGGTAGTTTTGATGAGATTAAGGTGAAATATAAACTTGATCGGAAGTGCAGAGCTTAATCTCTGAATTCGGAGAAAACATAATATACGAAAGATAAACGGGATTATTTTCGGGACGAACTGAGGGATGTATCATATGGTTCGTCCCTTTTTTTTGCGCTGGGGTGCGTAAGGAAAAGAATTGTACATTTTATGTCAGGTCTATTGTAATTCACGGATATTTGTGTTATATTATGAGATGATACTAGAACGTGTTTTGAATAAATGATAGAAAGCGCATGGCAGCCTTGCAGAGACTTGCTGAAACGGCAGAATTGGTACAAAGCGTTTACTGTACAGGAACAAGGAGGGAAAGATGAAGAAAAAGGGGCTCATGAAAAAAATTCTTAACATAGTACTTGTTGTTGCGTTGATGACGGCGATGTTGCCGCAGTCGGCGCTGCCGGTTCAGGTCGCTTACGCGTCTGAGGATTTGAACGCAGATGATGAGGCAGCAGATGAAGCAGAGAGCAGCGAAGAAGAGGCAGATGAAGAGGAATCTGAAGCAGCGGTTCCGGAAAAGGAGGATTCCGGAACGGTTCAATCTGTGGAAAAAGAATCCGAGACGGAAGAATCCAAGATGAATGAATCAAAGACAGATGAAGAGATTGCATCCGATTCCGCTGCTGAAAGGATATCGGATCAGGCGGGAGAACTATCTGCTCAGACCGAAGCAGAAGAGGACGACGTAACGGTGCAGGCGACGGTCACATCTGGGAAAAACCTGTCTTTGCTGAGCGCCACGCCATCCCTCACGGCGACTGAAGAAATGGCGCTGACTACCGACGGGGGAAGCCTCGCCTCCGGGAGCTATTATTTGGAGGATAATGTCACGCTGACGAGCAACATCACCATTGCCACCGGCGAGAACGTAATCATCGACCTGAACGGCCATAAACTGACCGGAACGGGCAGCGGCTCTGTCATCACTGTGAACGGCGCCCTGACCTTGACCGACAGCGAAACGGGCGGTACAGTCACAGGCGGCTCGGCCAGTAATGGCGGTGGCGTGTATGTCAGCGACGGCACTTTTACCATGAGCGGCGGCACGATTTCGGGCAACGCGGCGACCGGTGATGGCGGCGGCGTGTATGTCGCCAGCAGCGGCAAATTCACCATGAGAGGCGGAACGATCTCGGGAAACGAA
>JAJQAD010000027.1 GCA_021204005.1 Clostridiales bacterium | reverse complement strand
TTCCAAAATTCTGGATATGATTCCGGATTTTGTCAATAAGTTTATGAAAAAGATGGATGAAAAAAAGCATCCGGAGGAAGCGGCGGCCCGCGCGGAAGCCAGGGAGGAAGCGGCGAAGGATTTAAAAGAAAAGTTAAATCTTGAGGACGAAGCCTGACACGGTGCTATAAGGCAGGCGAAGTGCCAGCAGGGCAGACCTGCCGCAGAGCAGCAGGTTATTATGAACAAAAATCCTCTCTTTCACATATAATGATGATAAGGATTGCGGCAGCACATTGTGCGGAACAATTCGCAGGTATCATCATCACTGTAAGGGCTTTTGCCCCCAACATCATAATGTGAGAGCGGGGGATTTTTTTATGAAAAATCATGAATTCAGGCAGCTGCTGGGTTTTATCTTGTTCTGGTTTGCTTTGGGTATGTTGTTTATGATATTTGTCCCGAATAATTTTGCGGGAGTGCTGCTGGCAGGAGCCATGCTTCTGACCGGCTACTGGCTGTTCAGTGATTGAAGTGTCAATGGCGGCAGCGGTTTTGCTTTGCGTGATATTGATTGGGAATTCGTTATTAAAATGAAAAAAAAGACCCGCCTGCGCGAGTCTTTTGCTTTCATAGGAAAGATTTTGCTTATATACTAAGCTCTCTCTACTTTGTTGCCTTTCAGGCACTGAGTACAAACATACATCCTTTTCGGTGTACCATTCACAACGCATCTCACCTTTTTCAGGTTCGGCTTCCACATTTTGCTTGATCTTCTATGAGAATGGCTCACTTTCTTTCCGAAATGAACACTTTTTCCGCACACGCTGCACTTTGCCATGACTGCACCTCCTTAGCGTTTACTAAGCCATAAAAATCCTTTAGACTCACAACAAATGTATTCTATCAGAAGAGAAGAAGGAATGCAAGAACTATTTTAAAAATTTACGCAAAATTAAAACGAAAATAAAAAAACGGTTTGCGTTGACAGAACTCGCATTTTCATACTAATATAGTGATAATGTCTGTCCGTCCAGCTGTGTGGATCATTTGCCATGGTACTGATAACAAAATAGTATTGTTCCATTCAGCTCACGTGCGATGAAGATTCCATAAAATAATCTGGGGGACTTAATGATGGAGGAATGAGATGAATAAGAATACTCCGCCGGAGGATGTGCTCCGCGATTTTTCTTTTGAGGGCGTGCTTTCAGACCTGCGCCCTTATGGCAGCGGTCATATTAATGATACCTATCTTTTGACTTTGTTACCTGCAAGTGGAGAGATGTACAAAGTCATCCTGCAGAGAATGAACCGGGAGATTTTTACAAATCCGGTGGAACTGATGGAAAATATTATGGGCGTGACTTCTTTTCTTCGCCGGCGCATTGAGGAAAACGGAGGAGATCCGGAACGGGAGACGCTCAATGTGATACCCGCGATCGATGGCAAGCCTTATTATGTCGACAAAAATGGAGAGTATTGGAGATCCTATCGTTTTATTACGGATGCTTCCTGCTATGATCAGGTGGAGAGTCCGAAAGATTTTTATGAGAGTGCTGTAGCTTTCGGGAAATTCCAGAGCCTGCTGGCAGATTATCCTGCGGAGACTCTGCACGAGACGATACCGGGGTTTCATGATACCAAGGCCCGGTTTGCCGTGTTTCAGAAGGCCGTTGAGGAGGATATCATGGGGCGGGCGCAGTTTGTACGCGATGAGATCCGCTTTGTGCGGGAACGGGAGGATGTCGCCAATTATTTTTCTGACCGACTCGCCCGCGGCGAGTTGCCTCTGCGCGTGACGCACAATGACACAAAGCTGAACAATATCATGATCGACAACCGGACGGGGAAGGGAATCTGTGTGATTGACCTGGATACCGTAATGCCCGGACTGGCAATGTATGATTTCGGGGATTCGATCCGTTTTGGCGCGAGCACAGGAGCCGAGGATGAGCCGGATCTTTCCAAAGTGTCCTGCAGTATGGAATTATTTGAGACTTATGTCAGGGGATATATGGAAGGCTGCGGCAACAGGCTGACGCAGGATGAGATCGCGCTGATGCCCATGGGCGCTAAGGTGATGGCTTACGAATGCGGGATGCGTTTCCTGACGGATTATCTGCAGGGAAATACCTACTTTAAAATCCACAGAGAAAATCACAATCTGGACCGCTGCCGGACCCAGTTTAAGCTGGTGGCCGACATGGAGGCAAAGTGGGATGAAATGCAGGCTATTATGAAGAAATATATGTGATGATACCAGGGTTAATGTATGGACCAGTATAGAAATAGGTGAAGTATGTCAAAATACCTGTTTATAGCAGAAAAACCGAGCGTGGCCCGGGAGTTTGGCCGGGCACTGAAAGAGGATATGCGCTCCTTTGACGGTTACCAGGAGTCAGAACATGCGGTGGTGACCTGGTGTGTAGGGCATCTGGTGACCATGAGCTACCCGGAAGCATATGATATGAAGTATAAAAAGTGGAGTCTTTCCACGCTTCCGTTTCTGCCGAAGGAATTTAAATACGAAGTGATTCCCGGCGTAAAAAAGCAGTTTGACATCGTCTCACGCCTGCTCAACCGGGCGGATGTGGATGTCATTTATATCTGCACGGACTCCGGGCGGGAGGGTGAGTATATCTATCGTCTGGTTGACCAGATGGCGAAAGTGGACGGAAAGACGAGAAAGCGCGTCTGGATCGACTCCCAGACGGAGGAGGAGATTCTTCGTGGAATCCGTGAGGCAAAAGACTGGTCCGCCTATGACAATCTCTCGGCTTCGGCCTATCTGCGCGCAAAAGAAGACTATCTGATGGGAATTAATTTCTCCCGCCTGCTTACCTTAAAATACGGAAATGCTATGGCCTCTTTTCTCAATCAGAAGTATGTGGTCGTTTCCGTCGGACGCGTGATGACCTGTGTTCTCGGCATGGTGGTGCGCAGGGAGCGTGAGATACGGGCCTTTGTAAAGACGCCGTTTTACCGCGTGTTCGATAAGGCAGATCTCGGAGGGATGGAGATTGAGGGTGAATGGAGGGTGACGCCCGGTTCGCGGTATGATACCGGACGGATGCCGGCCGCTGACGCAGAGCAAAAATCCGGAAAGCAGGAGACGAAGGCGGATTTTTCTACATACGGCCATCCGAAGCTCTATAAGGAGAACGGGTTCCGCAGAAAAGAGGATGCTTCGCAGTTCATAGAGGAGCTGCGTCAGATCGAGCCGCAGGAGGCGGAGGTCGTCTCTGTGGAGCGAAAGAAGGAAAAGAAAAATCCTCCGCTGTTATACAATCTGGCGGAGCTGCAGAACGAGTGCACGAAACTTTTCCGTATCAGCCCCGATGAGACGCTGAAGGTAGTCCAGGAGCTCTACGAGAAAAAGCTCGTGACCTACCCTCGTACGGACGCCCGTGTGCTGACCACTGCGGTGGCGAAAGAGATTCAGAAAAATATATCCGGACTGCGCCAGATCGGAGCTGTCAGGGGATTCGCGGAGGAAATTCTGGCGAAAGGAACCTATAAAAATATTGCAAAGACCCGTTACACCAATGACAAACTGGTCACCGACCATTACGCGATCATTCCAACCGGTCAGGGATTCGGGGCGATGAAAGGAATCAATCCCCTCTCAGCAAAAGTATATGAGGTGATTGTCCGCCGTTTTCTCGCGATTTTTATGGAACCGGCTGTTTACCAGAAGGTCAGTCTGACGATGGGGATAGAGAAGGAGCGGTTTTTCTCTAATTTCAAGACGCTGGCCGAGGAGGGGTATTTGCGGGTGATGCAGTATTCCTTCCGAAAAAAGGATGCAGGCGAATCGGCAGAAAATAACGATGCCGGTCTTCTGGAGCGCGTATCAAAAATCAGAAAGGGCATGCGTCTCCCGGTAAAGGGATATGCCATTAAGGAGGGGGAGACTTCCCCTCCGAAGCGTTACAACTCCGGTTCCATGATCCTGGCTATGGAGAACGCGGGGCAGCTGATTGAGGATGAGGAGCTGCGCGCTCAGATTAAGAGCTGCGGCATCGGTACCAGCGCCACCCGGGCGGAGATTTTAAAGAAGCTGGTCAGCAATAAATACCTTGCCCTGAATAAAAAAACACAGATCATCACACCTACGCTGCTGGGGGAGATGATCTATGATGTGGTGGGAGCTTCCATCCGGTCGCTGCTGAACCCGGAGCTCACCGACAGCTGGGAAAGAGGTCTGAACTATGTGGCTGAGGGAACGGTGACGCCGAAGGAATATATGGAAAAGCTGGATGGCTTTATTGAGCGACGGACCAGTGGAGTCATGCGTCTCAACAATCAGAACCAGCTGCGGGCGGCATTTGAGGAAGATGCAAAGTTTTATAAAAAGCCCGCCTCGGGGAGAAGCGGAAAGGCTGCTTCCGGGAAAGGCGGGAAGACTGCCTCCGGGAACAAGAAAAAAGCACCATCCGGAAAGACAAAGGGATCGGTAAACTGACAAAAATCTGTTGCCTGCAAAAGGGAAAATCGGACAGCAGATCCGGAATTAAAAATGAAGTGATTTATATTTAGAACTATAATAATGTCAAAATTCGGAAGAAGATACGCCGCCAACAGAAAGTGAAATTGCGGCTGAGTGGAGGTTAAGAGATGGAACAGTGCAAAATTCAGAACCTGTATGATTTAAAGGAAACAATCGCTGCGGATTATATGGCTACCGCCGAGTATCCCTGGGAGCTTCTGGCGGGGCTTTCAGATTACATTATAAAGCTGGGCGAGACCCTTGACCCGGAGCGCTATGAAAAGAGGGGGGAACATGTCTGGGTGGCGAAGAGCGCGAAAGTGGCGCCTACCGCATTTCTTGGCAGTCCGCTGATCATCGATGAGGAAGCGGAGGTCCGACACTGCGCGTTTATCCGCGGCAGTGCCATCGTAGGAAAAGGAGCCGTGGTCGGCAATTCCACGGAATTGAAAAATGTAATCCTTTTTAATAAGGTGCAGGTTCCCCACTATAACTATGTAGGAGATTCTATTCTCGGATACAAAGCGCATATGGGAGCGGGATCCATTACTTCCAATGTGAAGTCTGACAAAACGCTGGTGGTGGTGCGTGACGGACAGGAAGAGATCGCGACCGGGAGAAAGAAATTCGGCGCCATGCTCGGAAATAACGTGGAGGTGGGATGCAATTCCGTGTTAAATCCCGGAACAGTGATCGGTGCCGGAAGCAGTGTGTATCCGCTGTCCTCTGTGCGGGGGGTCATTCCTACGGGATCGATTTATAAAAGACAGGGAGATATTATAAAAAGGATGTAAAATGACGTATTGAAATTATTCAAAACCAGGCCGGAAAATGTTCACATTTCCCGGCTGTGGCGTTCGCACCAGATAGATTTATACAGGTATGCGCTTGGATATGCGAGCATTTCACGCACATACCCGCATAAATCTACCTGGTTTTGAATAATTTCACTTTACGAATCTCTTTTTTTGTGGCAAAATAGGTTAGGCGTTAAAAAAATAACAATAAGGTTTTATGGAAAGGAGATGTCACTAATACACATCTGACGCTGCCGACGAATAGAGAGGTGTAGA
>JAJQAD010000135.1 GCA_021204005.1 Clostridiales bacterium | reverse complement strand
TCCCGCTTCTTCTTTGCCGGCGCCTCCGATTGTGAGGTGGACAAGCAGGGGAGAGTGCTGATTCCGTCTAACCTGCGCGAGTTTGCCGGCCTGGAGAAGGAAGTCGTGCTGATCGGTGTCAGAAACCGGATTGAGATCTGGAACAAAGACCGGTATCAGGAGATTGAATTTGACGACATGGATGAGATTGCCGAACATATGGCTGAACATGGCCTGGCCATCTGAGCGCGGACAGTGATCTGCGCAAAAGCATCGGATAAGCGAATACGGCGGATTACAGGGAGAGGCACATGAACTTCACACACACATCAGTATTATTACAGGAGACGGTCGATGCGCTGGTCAGGGACCCGGGCGGCATCTACGTGGACGGCACCTTAGGTGGGGCGGGGCACAGTTTTGAAATCTGCAGCCGGCTCTCCGGGGCCGGACAGCTGATCGGGATTGACCAGGATGCGGACGCAATCCGGGCAGCCACGAAGCGGTTAGCGCCCTTTGGCGACCGGGTGAGGATCATCCGCAGCAATTACAGTGAGATGTGCGGCTGCCTGTCAGAGCTTGGAATCACAGAAGTGGACGGTATCCTGCTGGATCTGGGCGTCTCTTCCTACCAGCTGGACGAGCCTTCCAGGGGGTTTACCTATCGGGAAGAGAATGCGCCTCTGGATATGCGGATGGATCAGCGCCAGAGCAGGACGGCGAAGGATATCCTGGCGGAGTATAGTGAGCCGGAGTTGTACCGGATGATACGGGATTACGGAGAGGATCGGTTTGCGAAGAACATCGCCCGGCACATTGTCCGGGCGAGAGCGGAGAAGCCCATCGAGACCACCGGCGAGCTGAACGCGATTATCCGGGCAGCGATTCCCGCCAAGGTGCGGGCCACCGGCGGCCATCCGTCGAAGCGCACCTATCAGGCTCTCCGGATTGAACTGAACCGTGAGCTGGAAGTGCTGGGTGATTCCCTGGACGGAATGATTGATCTGCTGAAGCCCGGCGGGCGGCTCTGCGTAATCACGTTTCATTCCCTGGAGGACCGGATTGTAAAATCGAATTTTAAACGGAATGAAAATCCCTGCACCTGTCCCGGCGATTTCCCGGTCTGCGTCTGTGGAAAAGTTTCCAAAGGGCGTGTGGTGACCAGGAAGCCGGTTCTTCCGTCTGCGGAGGAGCTTGAGAACAACAGCAGATCAAAGAGCGCGAAGCTCCGCGTTTTTGAAAAGAGCAGCAAGATTGAAGAGAAAGAAGAGTAGCAGATATGGCTCAGAGGTATGATTATCGCAATACAGCATATATTGAAGGAAACGTCGTGCGCAGACAGCAGGCGGTGCCGCAGAGGGAACCCGAGGTTCCGAAGAGAAAACCGACTGCTCCGCAAAAAAGTCGGGAGGAAGTTTTAAGAGAGCGTGAAAGACGCCTTCATGCAAAGAGGAATCTGGCCAGAAGCGCCGCATTCGATCGCGGTTATTTGGTCTATCTGACCGTAGTAATGGCGATTTGCGGTCTGCTCTGTTTTGCTTTTCTTTATCTTCAGTCCGGTATTACGACCCGGATGGCAGCCATCACGGAGCTGGAGGCCACAGTCAGCGACCTGCAGTCTGAAAACGATGCGGCGGAGAGCCGCCTGGAGACGAGCATGACGATCAGTGAGATCCGGGAAAGGGCTGAGGAACTGGGGCTGGTTTATCCTTCGAGTGATCAGATCCAGTATTATTCGGTGGAGAATAACGACTACATGAATCAGTACTGATATTACTATCCGGATGCGTGTCGGCGCGCAAAGAAGCCTGAAAAAACAGACGGAACAGTGCATGAACTACAGATAGCCGTGAATCATATTTACAGGGATAAAGTTTATGGCAGGAAGAAAAAGACGAAAGAGGAAGCGGCAGAACCGGAATTTCCGTTTCCTTTTTCAGATGAAGAAAAAATTAATGCTGGTATTTGCGATTGTGATCGGCGCTCTGGCGGTCATGGTTGGTCGACTGGCTTATATTGAGGTCAAAAGTGGGGAAAAATATGAAAAGATTGTACTGAGCAATCAGGAGTATTCCAGCACCACGATACCGTTTCGAAGAGGAGACATTGTAGATCGTAAGGGTACGGTTCTCGCAACCAGCACAGACGTGTACAATGTCATTTTAGATTGCAGCGTGATCACTTCGGACGAAGACTATCTGGAGCCCACTATGGCGGCGCTCTCCGCCTGTTTTGAGGAGGATGAGCTGCTGCTGACCTTTGAGGAAATCCGCGCGTATATCGCGGAACATCCGGACAAGCAGTATTATAAAATAGCTGATAAGCTCGATTACGAAGAGATTGAGGCTTTTGAGACGATGCAGGATGAGAATTCCGACATCACCGGTATCTGGTTTGAAAAAGAATATGTGAGAGAGTATCCTTACGGATCCCTGGCGAGTGCTCTCATTGGTTACACGGCTTCCGGGAACCTGGGACTCGGAGGGATTGAGGACAGCTATAATGATGAACTTAATGGGACGGACGGACGCCAGTACGGATACCTGAATTCAGATTCGGATTATGAGGTTACCATCAAAGAGGCTGTCAACGGGGAGACTGTGGTATCCACCATTGATGTGAATCTGCAATCCATTGTGGAGACGAAGATTCAGGAGTTTTATGATGCGCTGACTGATAATGCCACAGAAGGCGGCGGTGCGGAACATATTATGGTTCTCATGATGGATCCGGACAGCGGCGAGGTTCTGGCCATGGCCAGTTATCCGGGCTACGATTACTCCATCACGGCAGAAGAAAATCTGGCGCTTTTTTACTCAGAGGAAGAGCTTGAGGATATGGACGAGGATGCGCTGACGGCGGCAACCAGTGCGCTGAAGCAGAATTACTGTATCACATACACCTACGAGCCGGGGTCCACGGCGAAGCCTTTTACCATTGCATGCGGACTGGACACCGGCACCCTGACGGAAGATATGACTTTTTACTGCGATGGCGCAGAGGAAATTTCGGGATATATCATTCACTGTGTGAACCGGAACGGACATGGGGTGGAAACCATATCAGAGGCGCTGGAAAATTCATGCAACGATGCGCTGATGCAGATGTCTTACAAAATCGGTGCGGAAAATTTTGCGAAATACCAGCAGCTGTTTAATTTTGGATTAAAGACGAATATTGATCTGCCGGGGGAGACGCGGACGGACAGCCTGATCTATTCAGAGGAAAATCTCACGACGATTAACCTGGCGACGAACTCATTCGGTCAGAACTTTAACGTGACCATGATCCAGCTGGCCAGTGCGTACTGCTCTCTGGTCAATGGGGGAAATTATTATCTCCCGCATGTGGTGAAAGAGCTGACCGATGAGGATGGCAATACCGTGGAATCGAAGGATCCGACGCTGCTGAAGACTACCGTTTCCTCAGAAACTTCAGAGACGCTCTGCCAGTATCTTGCTAACGTTGTGGAGGAGGGTACCGGTTCCACGGCAAAGGTGGATGGCTACTCTATGTGCGGCAAAACCGGAACAGCTGAGAAATATGTGCTGGATGAGGACGGCAACGCTACCTCCACCCGTGCAGACGGCTGCTATCTGGTTTCTTTCATCGGGTCTGTGCCTGCCGAAAATCCGGAGGTGGTGATCTACGCTATTATAGATGAACCGAATGTGGAAGACCAGGCGCACAGCTCCTACGCGCAGAATCTGGTTCGGGAGATTCTGGAGGAGGCGCTGCCGTATCTGAATATTTATCCGGATCAGGAGTTGACCGGAATTAATTCTGACCTGAATATTATCGGAGAGTCTGTATCCGCTGCAACAACGGCAGATACGGCGGATGAAACCGGCGGCGCAGAAGGCGAAGCTGACGATACGGCAGACGAAGCCGGCGAGACAGAGGACGAGACCGGCGGCACGACAGAAGGGACTGCGGAGTAATCCTTTGTAATAGAAGAAAAGTTTTCGAATAGATTGTAATAAATGCATTCCGAGGCATGTTTTGAGTCATCTGAAGACATTTCAGAAGAAAAAAATGCTTGTGATGGTGCTGCTTGTCCTGGCAGTTCTGGTTTTCCTGGCAGGACGGCTGACATGGATTATGATATTTCAATCCGAGTTTTACGGGGAGCGGGCGGAGGACCTTCACGAGAGGGAGAGAACCATTAAGGCGGCGCGCGGAGAAATCCGGGACCGCAACGGCGTGGTTTTGGCTGCCAACGAGTCGGTCTGTACGATCTCTGTGATTCACGCACAGATCGAGGATGAGGAAGCAGTTATAAATATGCTTGCAAAAGAGCTGGAACTGCCCGAGGAAACGGTGCGGGAAAAAGTGGAAAAAGTGTCTTCCATCGAGCGCATCCGGACGAATGTATCGAAAGAGGTCGGGGATGCAATCCTGGCTTATGATCTGGCGGGAGTCAAGGTCGACGTGGATTACAGGCGTTATTATCCCTATGATGAGCTTGCCTCCAAAGTGATGGGGTTTACCGGCAGTGACAATCAGGGCATTCTGGGACTGGAGGTCATCTATGATGAGTACCTGGCGGGAACCGCTGGAAAAATACTGACGCTGACGGATGCGTCCGGGGTTGAGATCGAGGCTGCCGGGGAACGGCGGCAGGAACCGGTAAACGGCGATAATCTGGTGATAAGCCTGGATTATACGATACAGAAATACGTCCAGCAGGCGGCGGAGACTGTGATGGAAGAAAAAGAGGCGGATGCGGTGAGCATTATTCTCATGAATCCGCAGAATGGTGAGATCCTCGCCATGTCCAATGTGCCGGAATACAATCTGAATGATCCATATACCCTTACGGTTGATACAGAGGAGGATCTTTCAGAGGAAGAGAACATGGAACTCCTCAACCAGATGTGGAGAAATCAGTCCATCAATGATACTTACGAGCCGGGATCGATTTTTAAGATTATCACGACGGCGGCCGCGCTGGAAGAAGATCTGGTCTCCCTGGATGAAAGTTTTTACTGTCCGGGATATAAACTGGTGGAAGACCGCAGAATCCGTTGCCACAAGACGGCGGGACACGGGTCGGAGACATTTACGGAAGCCATTATGAATTCCTGTAACCCGGTGTTTATCGAGCTGGGGCTCCGACTGGGGGCGTCAACATTTTATGATTATTTTGAACAGTTTGGCCTGTTAAAAAAACAGGGGTGGATCTGCCGGGGGAGGCTTCCACGATCATGCATGCGGAGGATGCCATCGGGCAGGTGGAACTGGCGACAGTCTCCTTTGGTCAGTCATTTCAGATTACGCCGCTGCAGCTGATCACGACGGTATCCTCCCTGATCAACGGCGGCACGCGGATCACGCCGCATTTCGGCGTCCGGGTGGAGGACGCGGACGGGGAAGTGGTCGAGACATTTTCCTATGAGAAGGAAGAGGAAATCGTAAGCGGTGAGACCTCTGAGACGCTGCAGTATCTTCTGGAGAAAGTGGTTTCGGAGGGTACCGGGAAAAATGGCGTTGTCGAGGGGTATTCCGTCGGCGGGAAGACTGCCACATCCCAGACGCTCCCGCGCAGCGAGAATAAGTATATTTCCTCGTTCCTCGCGTTTGCGCCGGCAGACAATCCGCA
>JAJQAD010000088.1 GCA_021204005.1 Clostridiales bacterium | reverse complement strand
GATTACCCACACGGCATACCCGCAACTCAGTCCTCTCAGAACGCAGATCATGCAGCAGAAACTTGCTTTTTCTGCTAAAATCTTTATAGTAATTTTGCAGGGAGGAACACCATGAGGGTACATAAATATCAGGACACGAACCTGTCAGAAGATTGTGTGGACATTCACTATCGCGAGCAGAATGCACAGATCAACGGTCTGTTCCGGTATCTGGAGACGATGGATTCGATTCGGGGGAAGAATGATCAGGGGATCCGGGTGATCCCGGTCGCGGATGTTTATTTTTTTGAGACGGTGGACCGGAAGACATGGGCTTATCTTGAAAAAGACGTGTATGAGGTGGAGTCCGGTATTCATAAGATTCTGGAAGAGTTTTCAGGGAAAGGCCTGGTGCAGATCAGCCGCTCTATGTGTGTCAATGTTTTTAAGATCGATCATATTCAGGCGGATCTGAATATGCGGTACAAGATTTTTCTGACCAACGGTGAGACCGTTATCATGAACCGAAGTTTTAAAAAGGATTTCTTTTCGTACCTTGATCATCTGACAGAGAGGAGGGACAGATCATGAAGCTGATTAACCGAAAAAATTATATCCCGGTTGTGTGCATGGTGTTTACCGTCTGGTCTGTCCTGAAGCTGATTTTTGAGGGACTCTCAGGAATGCCGGATGATTCTTACATTAAAAATTTTGCAACGCTTCTCATTTTATCTGCGATCGGGGTTGCGATTCTGGCAATTCACCCGCGTTTTTTAAAATTCCCGTTCTGGCTGGTGGCCTGCGTGCAGTATGCGGTGCTGATCGCTCTGGTGATGGCGTCGGTTTGGGTGGAAGGACATTTCTGTGCGTTGGCAGATACGGCATACCGGGAAATGTTCGGACAGGTTACGGTGGGATTTTTTGCGCTTGCAGTGGTGTATTTTTTCTGGTGTCGTTTTGAAGTGAAAAAAGCGAATCGGCAGCTGCAGGAACTTACAAAGATGACGGGAGGCAGAAAGAAATGGCCGGATTGCTAAAACGATTTCAACACAGCAGCAGGAAAGAAAAAAGTTTTTTATATCTGTCCTATGCGGCAAATGTGTTTCTGCTTTCTGTTGTATTGATGATTGTGAAATTACTGGAGGAGACCTCCTTAGGCTTATCCAAGTCAGACGCGGAACAGTCGGCTATGATGGCCGTGGGTGTGATTTTTGTTGCCGTGGTGGTGATTGCTTTTTTTCTGTGGCTGATCGCGATGGAGTTTAAGGGATTGTACGATAGCAGAGTCATCTTCAATCGCAATGTCAGGCTGATGGGGTTTCCGGGCAGGAAGTTAATGACGCTTTATTTGCTGGAAATGCTTGCCATGCAGATCCCTTGTGTGGCGGGAGGTGGAAACCTTGGCATTGTTGTTTATCATTTCTACGCTTTAAAAAATTCAGAAGTGTTATTGTGGATGAAACCGGGAATCCTGATTGCGGCTGTCGTTATTCATTTGTGTATGTTGCTGCTAACGTTCACACTTGTCGGAAGAAAATGTGCGGGGCAGAGTGCGGTGACGGAGTGGCGCGGGTCACAGGGTAGGAGAAAATATGCGGGGCAGAGTGCAGTGACGGCGTGGCGCGCGTCGCAGAGCATGAGAAGTCAGCGAGAGGCAAAGCAAGTAAGAAAGAGCGTTTTGGCAAAGCAGCGAGAACCTCAGTATGCAGGGAATGGTGAGATAGCGGAACGAAATCGGACAAAACTGCGTCGGGAAGAGAAGCGCACGAATTGGTTGCCCTCCGTTATTTGGCTGGGGATTGCGGCTGCCATGGCAATCGCAATCCAGATCATCTGTCATCAGTTATGGAATATTTTTGACTCGACAGATGCACTCCGCTATTCTCAGGCGGTGAAACTGGCGTATCTGGCTGTCGTTGCCGTTGGCTTCGGTCCTGTTATGAAACTGGCATTCCGGATAGCGGAAGCGATCGGCAAATACTTTGGTGCCATGCATTTAGCCTTCAGCCTGAAGCTGGGGAAAAGCTATTGGGGGCGTTTCCTTGTTATGAGCTATCTGATGATTTTCAGCGGCGTGTTCTTTTGCGGACTGTATACTTTGTTTGAAACGACCCGTTCCGCCTGCGATGCTCTGGCGCGGGAAAGTATTCATTATCAGTGTTATTATATATATGACCGGCTGTATTCCCGCGAGGATCCGTTGTATTCCGTTAATCAGGGTGACGATGATTCGTTGTATCCAGACAATCAGAACAGCAAAGAAGCGTTGTATTCCGGTAATCAGAATAGTGATGAACTCTTGGGTTCAGGCGATCAAAGCGGAGAGGAAGCAAATGTATTTTATACTCTCAGGTATCGGACACTCATGGAAGATGGCGGGCATACCTGGGTGACAGGAATTACCGGTGAATACCTTGATCGGTATGAGGCATTTCAGACTGCGGAAGTGGCGGAAAGCGGGAAAAGTCCGAACTTAATCTCCGAATATCCGGAATTGGCGGAGTTGTTGGACAGCGAAGACTTTGACGGTATCATCATGGATGAAACGTTTGCGGATCAGATGGGCGAGAAGATTGTTTTGAACGTGGATGGGACAGATATCAAATTTACGATTTATGCCACAGTTCTGTCGCATGACAATGATCGGCTGGACGCGTATGTCAGCAGGGCGTATCTGGAAAAGCAGCTGGGTGCACAAAATCAGTATAATACCGTTTATTATATGGAAGCGCCGGCAGCAGTTGATACGGAGCATGTCTTTCTGTCGCAGACCAACGAGGAAATCTGGGAGGAGAACTGGCAGCATATTGTTCAGGGAACAGGGACAATGGAATTGATTTTCTGGGTGATACTGATTTGTTCCATGTTTGCCATCTGTACCTGTCTGGTGATGTCCGGGGAGGATAATCAGAGAAATCTTGCATATCTGCGGGGAATCGGAGCCGGAAAAAGGATGCTTCTGAAGATGTATCTGTTTCAGGCGATCTGGAATGTTGCCTGTACGATTCTGCCGGTAACATTTCTGACATGGATTTTTGCCAAAGGAATCGGATACCTGTTGATGAATCCGGGATATTACGGGGGAAGTTTTGCGATAGACACGAAAATGATGATGCTGCTCTTTGGTGCGTATTTTCTGATTTCGGCATCGGTTCAGGCTCTTATGGTGAGAAAAACAGCCGGAAGCGGGCGGTGTGTAGAAGTGCTGAGGAGCTGATGCACTGATTCCGGCAGGATGATTGAGTGACAGAGAGAAATGAGAAATCATTATATACTGAGTGACGAAATGCGATTATGAATCACATATTCATAATCTAGGGGGGAGGAGCTTTATGACAGAGTATGCAGCAACCGTTTCAAACCTGACCTATACGATACAGGAGGCCGGTAAAGACCGGACCATCCTGAAAAATATCAATTACAACTTTGAACCGGGCAAAATCTACACGATTTCCGGCCCGTCTGGCTCCGGAAAAACAACTTTTCTGTATGCAATTGCGGGGCTTCTGGATCAGGCGCAGGGAAGCGTAAAAATCGGTGAAAAAGAAATTCTGGGAGAAAAGCGGCAGATGCGGGACCAGATTCGCTTAAATCAGATAGGAATGATCTTCCAGAATCTGAATCTATTTGATTTTATGAATGTGAAAGATAATATTCTGATCCCTTATTATCTGAAAAAACAAAAAATTCCGAGTGCGCTGCACAGACAGATCGCAGGTTATCTGGAGCAGTTAAATCTGGGGCAGATTCAGAAGAAACAGATCAGCGCCCTCTCCGGCGGGGAGCAGCAGCGTGTCGCAGTCATCCGGGCGATTCTCGCGAATCCGCAGATTATCCTCTGTGATGAGCCAACGGCAAGTCTGGATAGCCGGAATGTGCAGATTTTCATGGAGGCGCTGTTAACGCTGCAGAGAGAAAGCAGGAGTACGATTGTGATCGTAACCCACGATCAGCGGGTGTATGAATATGGAGATTGTCGGATCAGGATTACGGATGGAGAACTGGCCTGTGATTGACTCACATATATGAAAAGTATCTGGCGAGAAAATATTCTTGAAATTAAAGCAATCGGAGAATGGTAAATGGAATGAAAGATGATTGGATTATGTGGGATTTTCTTAATTTTTCTTAAGATTTCGCGATTTAGATACGTCATGTTTTTTGATGTGTTAAAATAAAGCTGACGAAAGTGTGAACCAGTATTGTCACAGATATCAGGTCATGGCTTGTATGTGAACGGCTGAAAGCCGCAGAAAGGAGAAATCATGAAATCCGGATTATATGTATTTATAGCAGCGGGTCTTATTGGCACGACCATTTTGAACGGATGCGGTGTGACTTCCGATACCGCGTCAACAGAGACAACTTCCAATGCTTCCACGGATGCAGAGGAGTCGGTTTACTGGGACGCATCTTACACATTTCAGGAGGGTGGCACGGAAAACAGCGCGAAATGGGTGTTTTGTCCGGATGGCACGCTGGAATCCGTAAATCTGGATTGTTCTTATCGAATCGAGGAGTCTGATGGGGAGCGATGGCTGACCTTTTATGCTCCCTCGGGTGATGCCGCAACGTCTTCTTATCGAATATCGGACAATGACGGAGAATTAAATCTGACGGCGGATCAGAGTGAGGATCAGGAAGCGTGGCGTCTTCAGTTTTCTTCGGGAACTGACGGATTATCCGCGGGGACAGAGTGGTTTGACGGAACCTATGTCCATCCGGATTATCCGGATTATGAGACGGTATTTGGTGCAGACGCCACAGTAAAGAGTACCTTATATGAAACCTATACGGTAAACGATAACGTGTTGTGTATCACGGGGGTTACCGGCGAGGAGGAATATGAGTATACATTTGACGAGGCGAGTGGTACCTTGACGCTGGAGCAGATCCCGGCGGATGGCGGGGAAGCATCTGATATTACCCTGTATAAATATGTTGCGGATCATGTGTCAGAAGATTCTGTTGCGGGGAAAACATATGCTTACGAGGGAGAAAGTTTTTCTGGTCTGGAGGATGACCCGTTTACGATATTATTTGAGGAAAATGGGACATATACTTATTCAGAATCTCTGCTCAGCAGCTATATGGGTGCCGGAGACTGGTCAATAGCAGGTGATGTGCTGACTATGACGGAAAACGTTGAGGCAACGGGAAACCCGTCGATTCAGTATTTCCGGATTGCAGATGACAGTATTATCTATCTGGGGACATATTCTTCCAATTTTTCACTGACTCATGTGGAGGATGGAGAATGTTTTACCTGTTCTGAGTGAGGGGTATTCTTTTGATATTAAAAATTTATTAGTGACAGCGAGGCTTTCGGGAATTTTCCCGGAAGTCTCTTTGCATCTGCAGTGGTTGCTACTTTACAAGGATTTTTCTTGACAGTATTTTAGTCGTATCGGATAATGTGCTTAAGAAAAACTAACTTATCCGGAAGCACTACGGACATGGATGTGTAAAAGCAGAAATGTCAAAAGAATTATTTTTCAGAGTATGTTTGTCTGAAACTGTCCTGTGAGGAGGATTACGTATGGAGTTCCAGGTCGAAGGCCTTTCCAAAAGTTTTGGCAGCAAAGAAGTTTTAAGAGATATTCATTTTACATTTGAGTCCGGACGGATTTACGGTCTGCTCGGCCGCAACGGCGCGGGGAAAACCACTTTTTTTAACTGCATCAACCGTGATCTTAAGGTGG
>JAJQAD010000020.1 GCA_021204005.1 Clostridiales bacterium | reverse complement strand
TTATATCATTTTTCAAGATATTATTCAAGATCAAAATAATTTGTTTTCATAAAACCAACCATTTTTCTTGACCTGTTAAATCATCCATGTAAATGGTAAGATATGCATATCCAGATGGCCATTGGATGCAACTAATAACAATATTGAAAATGTATAAAATTATCGGATACATTTTCAAATCATTTAATTTTAAAAGGAGAAAATATTATGAAATTAAACGTTGAGTATTCAGTTTCTGCTTTATCCTGCGGCAAAGCAGGAACCTGTGGAATTGTTCGTAAAGATGATGGCACCATGGAATTTATCGGGTTTGGTTTTCGGAGTCAGATTTTGAAACTCCGTCTCTGTATTAGAGATGAAATATTGACAGAACAGTCATGCCCCTTACAAATTATCATGCGTCAGGAAAGGAAAGGACACGCTGCATGGGCTGTTATTGCGGATTCTGAATGGAAATACTGTGCTTCAACAGATGATCCAGCATTTTCATTCTCATGTATTGCGATTATTAAATACCCAACAAAATGGATGGATCCTTATTCCGATAGTAAACCCACGCCGGTATGCTTTTTAGCTCATTTTGATGAGAAATGTTCCGCTTTGACTGCAATTCGGGACGATCTCAATTTATGTAAAATACTGGATCTTACAACCGGCAACATGGGGTGTGTTCCTTTAAACCATGATCCACAGCAATCTGAAAGGAGTGATTTGGGTGACGCCGGACGAAATTAGAAAAATTTTAAATAATTTCACCGGCAATGAAATCGACCAGGAAGTCCGCAGTGGAATGGAATTAGAAGAAAATGTCTTTATTCCCATTTCGCTGCCGCCTTCCGGCGAAATTATAGACTTGATATGTCCTTTGGCTAATGAAGAGAAAGCAAATGAGTTTTTTTGGATGATATCATCTGGAGAAGCAATTGATTCAACTTTCTGTTCAAATGATACTCCACAAAATAACGATTTCGTTCCTATCGCAACAGATGGCGGAAATTATGAGTTTCCGCCATCTATAGACTTTGAACATGATTTTGATGTAGATGAAGAAACGAAAGAATACCTTAAAAAAAATCATCATCAAACTCATGTCGTTCCTGATATTACTCAGGGACTTGGCAAACGCCAAAGCAATCGCGATATTGTGGAACTTGAACGATTTGTAGTCAAGGAACATACTCTCATGGTCTACCACGGGCAGCTTTATGAATTTAGACCGCCTTGCTGGCGTCTCCTTAATGCTAGAGAATGTACGGTTATGATGCGTAAATTTTTGCGAAAACATGATTTGGATAAGACTCTCACATCTAAAGAATTTGCTGAAATTTATCGTCAATTACTAAGTGAACCGGACATCCAACGTGAAAAAGATTTTACGAGGCCGGAGCATCAACTTAATCTGCGTGATGGAACACTGGATTTGTGTTCCATGATTTTACGCCAACACAATCCGGAAGATGGATATTTTCATTATCTGGATTTATACAGCGAGGATATTTTTGATCCGGGAGAAGGAGCTGAATTTGAATCTTTTGTGTATCAAATATCCAATGGAAACCCATTAATACGGCAACAGCTTCTTGAGCTTACTGCATTAGCGATGACCAATTATGAGGCAAAATGTTTTTATGTCTTATTAGGGCCGTCAAATTGCGGAAAGACACAATGGGGGCGCTTTTTGGAAGAACTACTGGGACGAGATAATGTTGAAAGCATCGCAGGTGTTCATGATTTTTCTAACCGATTTACTACTTCGGCATTAGAAGGTAAACTTCTCGGAACCTGCCTCGATCTTCCTGACACACCGCTCCCATCGATTGCAATTGGAACAATCAAACAATTCGTAGGAGATGATCCGATTAAAGTTGAGGCTAAATATAAAAATAGCCATACAATTTATCGTAAACCGATGCTGTTATTTGCAGGGAATCATCCTATTCAGCTTCCTGCTTTATCGAACGAGCAGGCATTACTGAACCGAATGGTGGTTGTTCCATTTGCTAATCCGGTTTCGGAGCAAGATACTATACCCCAGCTTTACAAATTATTGTTAGAAGAATCTCCCTATATTGTGGCTGAGGCAATACGCGCTTACCAAGTGCTTATGCAAAATAATTTCATTGTTACTCGAACAGAAATTCCTCCTGAGTATGCGCCACAAGATAGTCGAGAAAACTATCAGACTGTAAAGCAATTTGTATCTGATTGCTGTTCATTCAATGAGGAGCATGAAATTGAAACAGCAACCTTGTATAACGCTTACCAGAGATATGCGGAAGAAACAGGTATAAAATACGCATCCCGGACGGATTTTTCCCGGTTGTTGTCTGAGTTACTGAAAGACATGCCAACCGTGAAGAAAATCAAACGAGTAAGAGATTCAAATGCTCGTGGGTATAGAGGAATTCAACTTGATGAAGAATGAGGAGGTTAAATTCAGAAAAGTAAATGGTGTATTATTTAAAAAACAATTTTGAGAAAGGAGAAAATATATTTTGGAGTACAAAAATTTTGAAACAATGCCGGTTGTCCTCACTGTGAATGACATTGCAGATACACTCGCGATCGGACACAGTAAAGCCTACTCTCTCGTGCATACAGGCAAAATCAAGTCACTTAAACTTGGTAATCATTATCGTATTCCACGAGAAGCATTCATCTCATTTTTGCGAGAAGGCACAACGGCAATATAACCTGATAACCTTCAAGGCCGCCCATTATTTAATGGTGGGCGGTTTTTTATGCTTGATTTTATCAAAAAGGAGAATATATCACAATGGCTGTCAGAAAAAGAAAAAATTCTTATCAGGTCACTTATCGTTGCCCCGGAGAAAGTTCTCCGAGAACCGAAACTTTTAAATCACAGGACGAGGCTATGATCCGAGATATGCAGATTAAACTCGCAAAGAAAAACGGTACCTTTAAACCACCAGTCAAGATAAAAAAGGGAGTTGTCCGCCAGACAAAAGATATTACGGTCAAGGATTTTCTGAATGAGTATGTGGAAATCTATGGCCTGAAAAAATGGGGAAATTCTTTCTATTCTATGAATACAGGACTGATACGAAACTACATTAATCCTTACATCGGTGATCGCTACATTCGCTCCCTTAATGTTAAGGATATCGATTCATATTACACGATGCTGTTAGACAAGCCAGCAGTTGTTGTATCCGGACATATGGATACCGGAGAAAAAATCTCTGCCCATACAATAAAACGCATCCATAAATTACTGAAAAGTGCATTTGGTAAGGCTCTTTTATGGGAATATACATCGGTTAATCCCACGCTCGGAGCTACGCTTCCGGAAGCAAAGCCCAGCAAGCGCGCGGTTTGGTCAGATGAAGAAGCAATTGTAGCTCTCAGTTGTTGTAATACACAGCCTCTCCGCATCTGCCTTTATCTTGCGCTTGGGTGTAGTATGCGTCTTGGAGAAATATTGGGACTTCAATGGTCAAATGTCCACTTAGAAGAAGAATTGGTACAGAGCGGTGAAGCATTTCTCCAAATAGACAGAGAGTTATGCCGTTGCAATGACAAAAGTATCTCTGAACTGGAACGTGTGAACCGCAGTACAATTTTATTTAAATTTCCTAAAATCATGCCGAAAAAGGGAACTACAACTCTGGTATTAAAAGCACCTAAAACAGAGAGCAGCAACAGAACCATCTATCTTCCCGAAGCAGTTACTGAAGAACTCCGGGCAGTAATGGAACAGCAAAAAGAATATAAGCAGGCATTCGGCGATGAATATAAAAATTACGATCTGGTTGTAGCGCAAACAGATGGGCGCCCATACGAACAGAGAGTAATTGATAAAAAATTCTATAAGCTGATAGAAGAAAACAAACTTCCACCCGTAGTATTCCATTCCCTGCGTCATTCCAGCACGTCTTTAAAGCTCAAACTGAGCAAAGGTAATATCAAGGCCGTTCAGGGAGACACAGGACATGCCGAAGCCAGAATGGTCACGGATACATATGCTCATGGATTTGATGCAGACAGAAAACTGATCGCGCATGAGATGGATAAAGGATTCTTTTCAAAAGTGGGGAGTTCGACAGAAGACACCGTCAGCGAAGAAACGATAATGGCGATGAAAGAGATGCTCCGCGCTCACCCGGAATTGTTAACCGAACTGCTGAAATAAGAGCCTTATAAGGTCTATAGATAGCGTATTGTAGGCAAATGTAAGCAAATATTATTCTGGAGCCTGTTAAAAGATTTAAAAATGTAGGCCAAATATTCATTCGTATTCATTATTTATTTATAAACATACTTATCTGTTAATCGTAAAGGATTTCCATATTATGAAGAAAATACAAAATATTATAAGATGCAAGAAGGCTTGAAAACATTGACATTTTCAAGCCTTTTTAGCGTCCCCGAGAGGATTTGAACCTCCGACACCCGCCTTAGGAGTTTGGAAAGTTGATTAACCCGGAGTTCATCGCGGTGTCATGTAATGCTACAAAGTCCCGAATTTCCTTGAGAATCCAACACTTTTTGTATCCTGGAATTTCACGTTGTATCCTGCCAAAGCCACCAGTTTCTCGTGAGCTATTAGCAGCGTTATTAGCAAACCGGCACGGGTAACGCTCTGCGTTCACTTTGCCACACTCATAACTACCCATCTCATTCAGCAAAATAAATCTTGAACATAGAGCGGCAATCCGCTGTTGGGACTTCGGTTCCGGCAGATGGGTTGCCGCTCTATTTTTGTTTCCGGCAACGGAGGCAAAAGTCCAAAGCATATCGGAAGTGATGATGTGCCGTCACTGGAAGGAGGTCAAAGATGGCAGTATTTCGAGTGGAAAGAAACAGTAACTACACCACCATGAGCAATTACCATCTCCGCGATAACAGCCTGTCCCTGAAAGCCAAAGGGCTGCTCTCTGTATTTCTGAGCTTGCCCGATTCATGGCATTACAGCGTTCGGGGGCTGGTCGCAATCTGCAAGGAAGGCCGTGATTGTATTGTGGCGACGTTGCAGGAGCTGGAGGATGCCGGTTATCTGGAACGGCACCAGCAGCGCCAGGACAATGGCAAGATGGGGGTGATCGAGTATGTAATTTTCGAGAAGCCTCAATCACCGTGTACGGAAAATCCGGACACGGTAAAACCGGACGCGGTTTACCCGAACACGGAAAAACCGGATACGGAAAACCCGCCACAAATAATAACTAATAAAACAAATACTGAACAGATCAATGAACTGAAAGAGAAAGACACCCGCCACAAATATGGAGCCTATCAGAATGTTTTGCTGACGGATGAGGAACTGTCGAAGCTCAAAGCAGAGTTTCCTTCTGACTGGCAGGAGCGCCTGGAGCGATTGTCCGAGTATATCGCTTCCTCCGGGAAGCATTACAAGAACCACCTCGCTACTCTGCGAAGCTGGGCGCGGCGTGACAAACCGAAAACGGCAGCTTACAGCCACAGCAATTACACCTGTGCGGAAGGAGACAGCCTATGAGTATTTTTGACGAGTTCCTTACCCGCTTTCCCCAGCAAACTGAGCCGGGCGAGAATGAGTACATGGGTGACGATGGCCTGCTCTATTGCAGCAAGTGTAAGACCCCTGTGCAATGCCGGGTGAAAATCGGCTCCGCTACGCATATTGTCCCCTGCATCTGCAAGTGCCGAAAGGAAGAACAGGAAGCGACTGAACGCCGGATGGCGGAAATGGAACGCCGCAATCGTATTCACAGCCTGAAGGTCAACGGTATTCAGGAGAAGGCGCTGTACAACTGGACTTTTGCCAATGCCGAGGACAATCCCAGCATCCAGATGGCCAGACGGTATGTAGAAAACTGGGCAGAAGCAAAGCAGAATAATCTCGGTCTGCTGCTTTGGGGCGATGTCGGAACGGGGAAATCGTATGTAGCCGCTTGCATAGCAAACGCTCTGTTAGAGAGTGGTGTCCCGGTACTGATGACGAACTTTTCTAAGATATTGAATCAGATGGGCGGGATGTATTCCCAGGAGCGGTATCAGTATATCGCTTCTTTTTCGTCTTTTGATCTGCTTATCATCGACGACCTTGGGATTGAACGCAGCACCGAGTACGCACTGGAACAGGTTTACGCTGTCGTGGATGAACGGTACAAATCCAACAAGCCGCTGATCGTCACGACCAACCTGACTATCAACCAGATTCGCAACGCCGAAGATGTGGTTCACGCCCGTATCTATAGCCGGGTGTTGGAACTGTGTACACCGGTTCAGGTTCGTGGGACAGACCGGCGCACGGAAATCGGGCACGATAAGCAGGCGCTCGTCAAAGACCTGTTCTATGGCAGGTGATTGGAGGTGAAAAATGTCGAAGAATGACGAAGCCCCACCCATGCAGGAACAGGTTCAGCAGATTCCAATCTCTGAACTGCACCCGTTTGAGGGACATCCCTTCCGTGTGGTGGATGATGAGGCCATGACCAGGACAGTGGAAAGCATTTCACAGTTTGGTGTGATTTCTCCGTTGCTGGTGCGACCTGACCCGGATGGTGGCTATGAGATTATTTCCGGCCACCGGCGCTGCCATGCGGCGGAACAGGTCGGGCTGGAAACTCTGCCGGTCATTGTCCGGGAAATGGACGATGATGAAGCGATCATCGCTATGGTCGATTCCAATCTGCAAAGAGAAACCATCCTCCCCAGCGAACGGGCATGGGCGTACAAGATGAAGATGGACGCTATCAAGCACCAGGGAGCGAGGACGGATTTGACTTCGACACAAGTTGTGTCGAAGTTGGCGGCAAGTGAAGTGGGTGATTCCGCTGGAGTAAGCCGTGAAACCGTTCGCCGGTATGTTCGCTTGACCAGCCTTATCCCGGAGCTGATGGACATGGTGGACGAAAAGAAAATCGCGTTCAATCCCGCTGTGGAGCTTTCCTACCTGACGCGCGATGAGCAATCTCAGCTTTTGGATGCTATGGACTACGCCCAGGCTACCCCTTCTCTTTCACAGGCACAGCGCCTGAAAAAACTCAGCCAGCTGAAACAGTGTACGCCGGAGGCGATGGAGATTTTGATGGATGAGGTAAAGAAGGAAGAACTGGCTCCCACCGTGACGCTGCCCACGGAGCTTCTGCGGAAGTATTTCCCCAAATCCTATACGCCGAAGCAGATGGAGGACACCATTATCCGGCTTCTGGATCAGTGGCAGAAAAGCCGGCAGCGCAATCAATCGAGGTAACTATATGAACACGGACAGATCATAAGGCGGTCATCCGCACTCTGACATTTCGGAGTGCTGAGATGATCGCCTTTTTTTGTTTTGTCCACCAGATGAAAAGGAGTTTTCGCTTATGAATTGTTGTTGTATTGCAAATGATGCTATTCCCAATTCCCTGAAAGATCAGACTGCAACCGATGCGTTCCTGGAGGGGCTTCACTCCGTTCTGGACGGCGCTCTGGAAATGCTTCGCTGCATCTGTGAGGATGCCGATGAGGACGACGAGCCGGTTATCATGGTCGCCGCGATCCCCGGCCAGCCCATCAAGGTGGTCGATGTCGAGGAGGCGTATTCCATCCTTCACTGCTTCGGTGAGGATGATGTTATCAATGGCGCACCGGCAGAAACCTGTGTCGTTATGAGCTATGACGAGAAGGATGTCCGAAAGGTCGGCGGCAAGCGGTATGTGGCTGGCCCCATCCTGTTCTATGACGTGGACGATGATGGAGAGGAAATCAGCCTGACCGCACAGGAAATTTACGCCATTCGCCTTGCGGTGGAGAGCCGCACTGTCATCCTCACGGAGAAAGGCAGGAAGTTCGCTGCCGTTTCCATTGACTGAGGTGCTGCCCATGAAAGAGTACGATGTGACGATCACGGAGACGCTGGAGAAAACCGTCACGGTTCAGGCCGACAGCCGCGAGGAGGCCGAGGAGCTTGTAGAACAGGGCTGGAACGATTCGCTCTATGTGCTGGATGCAGATGATTTTTCCCACGCGGACTTTGCCACAACGGATGAACGCTCTCTGCAAAAGGAGCAGATTTCCGTCCTGCTGGTGGAGCCGGAGAAATATCCGCAGGTCATCCAGATGGATAACACGCTGGAGGCTATGCAGGAAGCGGTCGGCGGCTATATCCAGGCAACGTATCCCTTCGAGGAGCCGGTCTGCATCATCTGCAATGAGGAAGGCAAGCTGAGTGGCCTTCCTCTCAACCGCGCCCTCCGCGACGAGGATGGCCAGACCTACGACATCCTAGCCGGTAACTTCCTTGTGGTCGGACTGACCGAGGACGACTTCGGTTCCCTCTCCCCGGAACACTCTGAACAGTTTGAAAAGCTGTTCCACCAGCCGGAGGCGTTCATTCGCCTTGGCCGCAGTATTATGGCTATCCCCATTGATGATGAGGCCATGAAGAAACGGGAAAAGGCTGCGGAGAAAGCTGTCACCGGAAAGGCAAAGACAGCTCCGGAACAGGATGCGCTGTAATGTCGGCGCTGTCCCTCTGTCCGGTATCTTTGAAAGCGGCAAATGCTTATGTCCAGCAGCACCATCGGCATCATAAGCCAGTCACTGGCCATAAATTTTCCATTGGATGCACAGACGGTGAAAAGCTGGTGGGCGTTGCTATTGTGGGGCGTCCGGTTAGCCGCTATCTGGATGATGGCTGGACGCTGGAGGTCAATCGCCTATGCACGGACGGCACAAAAAACGCTTGCAGTATGCTTTACGCTGCTGCATGGAGAGCCGCCCGTGCTATGGGCTACCACAAAATCATTACCTACACATTGGAATCTGAACCAGGTACAAGCCTGAAAGCAGCCGGTTGGCATTGTGCAGGAAAGGCCGGAGGGCTTCGCTGGACAGGTGAGCGACAACCGGAGAATGACTTGTATCCAGCTGAAATGAAACTAAGGTGGGAAATGCAATGTTGATGTTAATCGGAATATGTTCATTTCTTGCAGGTGCGGTATGTGGTGTTTTCATCATGTGCCTGATGCAAATTGGAAGTCCCCACGAGGAGGTGGTGAATATTGGAGGAGGAAGTAACCAATCGGACAGTCAACCTGGCGATCAGCACGACCAAACTGACAGGCCGTGCAATACTGACGGCATTTCGGAAGTTTGCCCAGCAGTATTCCAAAATGAAGGCCAACGCGCAGGCCAAAGCCAATGAGAAGCCTACGGGCGAACAGACCATTGACCAGCTCATCGGTCAGAACCAGGGAGCGACCAATATTGAGATTGAAAAGACCGATCTCAAGGGCTTCAAGCGGATTCTGGACAAATACGGTGTGGACTACGCCATCACCAAAGATGCGTCCCAGAATCCGCCCCGGTTCCTGGTGTTCTTCAAGGCGCGGGACGGCGACGCGCTGACTGCCGCCTTTAAGGAATATTCTGCTTCGGTTCTGAAAAAAGAAGAACGCAAGAGCGTCCTGAAGGAGCTGGCGAAACTGAAGGAACTGGTGGCTGCTACCCCGAAGAAAGTACGGGAGAAAACTCCGGAGCGTGATCTATGACCCAAAAACAGATAAAACGCATCCTGATCCTCGCCCTACCGTATGTCATTATGGGGCTGGTCGCTACGAATATCGGTGAAGCATGGCGGCTGGCAACGGGCAGCACATCCGGCGAAAAGATTATGAGCCTGATGTACACCATTCCCCAGGCATTCGGGAATCCGCTGCCCAGCTTCAATCCGTTCGATCTGCTGGTGGGCCTGTGCTGTGACGGTGGTCTGAAACTGGCGGTGTATCTGCGTGGAAAGAACGCAAAGAAATATCGCCACAATCAGGAGTTTGGTTCTGCGCGCTGGGGCAATGCGAAGGATATTGAGCGCTTCGTCAATCCAAAGTTCCAGGAGAATGTGATCCTGACCCAGACAGAGCGCCTGACCATGGAGAGCCGGGCGAAAAACCCGACGGACTCCCGGAACAAGAACGTGCTGGTGGTCGGCGGCTCCGGTTCCGGTAAAACCCGGTTCTTCGTGCTGCCCAACCTGTTACAGTGCCACAGCTCTTATGTGGTCACTGACCCGAAATCCAGCCTGCTGGGGCAATGCGGCCATGTGCTGGAGAAGCAGGGCTACCAGATACGGTTCCTGAATACGATCAACTTCAAAAAATCCATGCACTACAATCCGTTTGCCTATGTGCATTCGGAAAAGGATATTTTGAAGCTGGTCACGACCCTGATGGCCAACACCAAAGGCGAAGGCAAGGCCGGGGATGAGTTCTGGGAAAAGGCGGAGAAGCTGCTGTACACAGCGCTAATCGCTTATCTCCACTATGAAGCTCCGAAGGAAGAACAGAACTTCGCCGCACTGCTGGAGCTGCTCAACTCCATGGAAGTCCGCGAGGAGGATGAAACCTTCCAGAATGCTGTTGACCTAATGTTTGAGGCACTGGCAAAAAAGAAGCCGGATTCCTTTGCGGTAAGGCAGTACCGTCTTTTCAAATTGGCGGCGGGCAAAACCTTAAAATCCATACTGATTAGCTGCGGCGCACGCCTTGCTCCCTTTGATATTCAGGAGCTTCGGGAAATCACAGCTTATGATGAGCTGGAGCTGGATAAGATCGGTGACAGGAAAACGGCGCTGTTTCTCATCATGTCAGATACGGACAGCACCTTCAACTTCCTGATTTCCATGGCATACACGCAGCTATTCAATCTGCTGTGTGAAAAAGCGGATGATGTGTATGGCGGCAGACTTCCGGTTCATGTCCGCTGCCTGATCGACGAGTGTGCCAATATCGGCCAGATACCGAACCTGGAAAAGCTGGTGGCGACTATCCGGAGCCGTGAGATTTCGGCCTGCCTGATTTTGCAGACCCGGAGCCAGCTAAAAGCCATCTACAAAGACAACGCTGACACCATCATCGGCAATATGGACTCCCAGCTCTTTTTGGGAGGCTCCGAGCCGACCACGCTGAAAGAACTGAACGCTGCGCTGGGCAAAGAAACCATTGATATGTTCAACACATCGGACACCCGTGGCAATAGCCCGTCCTACGGCACCAATTATCAAAAGACTGGCCATGAATTCATGAGTCAGGATGAGCTTGCTGTGATGGATGGAGGCAAATGTATTTTGCAGCTGCGCGGCGTCCGCCCGTTCCTGTCGGATAAATACGATGTCACCCAGCACCCCAACTACCGCTATACCTCAGATGCAGACAAGCGCAACGCCTTTGATATGGAGAAATTCCTGGATCACAGGCTGAAGCTGCGCGGAAAGGACGTGTACCATGTCGTGGAAGCAGACTGACCGGCGCTGCGCCGTCCGAGGCCCTCCCCCTTTTTGGGGGTAATGTTATTTGCGGCAGATAATCGCGATCACGCCCGGTTATCTGTTGTCCCAGGCGTGTTTTCATATATCACTGTCAACTGACCGTCTATCACAGGCGGTCTTTTTGTTTGCCCGGATTTGGTCAGGAGCCGTCAGCAGAACAGCCTTTGCAGTTAGCAGCATAAAAACGATTGGTTCTCAGGTCGGTACGCAGGCGGGCAAATGTCACTTTTTACACTTACACTTTTATATTTTTTGGAGGATTTCATTATGGCATTTTTCAATAGTGCAGTTACTGTATTGCAGACTCTCGTTATCGCCCTCGGCGCTGGCCTCGGTATCTGGGGTGCCATCAACCTTCTGGAAGGTTACGGCAACGACAACCCCGGCGCAAAGAGCCAGGGAATGAAGCACTTGATACCACCTTAGTTGGAACAATTTTTAAGAAAGGAGCCGCATAATCCAGACGCAAAAATGGTGGTTAGGCAAGCGGATGTTGTGAAATCACAAGAACTGTGATAGAATATGGAGGTGATGTACATATGGGCAGCGCCCACATGAGAAAGACGAGGTAATTACAATGCGAATCAGCTATAAACCGCTCTGGCATACCCTGATTGAAAGGGGCTGGACAAAAAATCAACTGAGACTGGCCGCCGGTCTGACCACCAATATGATTGCAAATATGGGCAAGGACAAGGGTATCAGCATGGATACGCTTGTTCGGATATGCGAAGCGCTGGACTGCGATATTACCGATGTAATCATGCTGGTCAGAGACGAGCCGCCGATAAACGGAGGTAAAGACAATGACCGAACTGAAGGAACGAATTCATGAGAATGGAATAGATTATGTGCTTGTTGGGGACTACTACATCCCCGATCTGAAGCTGCCGGAAGAAAAGCGCTCCATCGGACGCTGGGGACGGATGCACCGGGAATATCTGAAAGAGAACCGGCCACTCCTCTACACCGACATGGTGATCTCCGGTGAGATATGGACGTACCTGGCCGACCTGAACGAACAGGCACAGGAGCGCCTGGAGCTTATCATCGAACAGATGAAAGAGGCCGAAGGCGTGACCGAGGACTTGAAGCGCCGTGACCAAATGGGCTGGGTCGGTGCTATGAACAATATCCGAAGCCGGGCAGAGGAAATCATCCTGACCGAGATCGTGTATCAGTAAGGAGGCGATCCCATGACCCTGTTGAAGATACCGTTTAAGATCATCGCCCTGCCGATTGCGCTGGCCGTGACCGTAGTGCAATGGTTCGGGATTTTCCTGACCAGCTTCGCCGGAGCCATCTTCTACATCTTCTCCGGCCTCTGCTTTCTGATTGCGGTACTCGGCTACCTGATGGGCATTTGCACCGGCACCGAATCGGTTCGGACACTGGTGATAGGGTTTGTGGCCTTCGTCCTTCCCTTTGTCGCTGGGTGGGCGATTGCAGTGGTTGCAGCCCTGAAAGAAAGCCTTTGGGACTTCATCAAGTCATGATATGAGAACTGAATAAGGAACTGGGGAGCCGTCTCTTGTGTCGCAGGAGGCGGCTTCTCTCATACATAGGGGTTGTTTCGACAGCCCCTAAATTTTTTACCCAATTCAAGGAGGATACAGTATGTTAGCAAATCCGTACACCAAGTTTACCCCGTTCGAGAAGAAAGCCCTCTGCGCTTTCGGCTGCACCGACAAGGAGATCACACTTGAAAATCTGGACGCTGTTGCGACAATGGCGCACCACAAGGAAACCGCTGCCCGGTTTGACAGGCTCATCAGCAAGCTCAAGCGTGAGGTATTCCCTGGCTACCACTACGACGAGGTTTTCTACGTCTGCGCTGCCGAGCAGGAGGCCAACAACGTCAAGGAGACACTGGCCTATCAGAAGGCCACCGGGGACATCCTGACCGGCAGGCCGTGGAGGAATTACAGCAAGGCCGAGCTGGTCAACGAGTTCTGCGATGATGACCCGTATACCACCATCGGACGGATGTTGTTTCTGCGGGAAGCGGCAACGCTGCCGGAGGTCAGGACGCTGGTGGAGGAAGTCCAGCGGGAGGTCGAACGCTTCTACAGCGTGGAGTTGGACACTTTCACTGGTTATGACAAGTGGCTGGCCTGGCACCGTGATGTCGTTCACAGTGGCACCAACAGGAAGAAGAAAGGAAAGACCCAGTTCCAGCAATTCAAGTGGTCAGTGCCGGTCTACGATGAAGAAGCCCCTGACTTTATCGAAATGCCACTGATCTCCGGTGACTTCCTGAACAGTGTGCCGGGTGCAATGGAGCTGTTCGTGCCGGAGCTGGCCGCTGAGATCGAGGAAAAAATCAAGGCCGATCAGGAAAGCGACCACCCATCTCCCGACAAGTGCATCAATATCTCCATCACAACCGACCAGCTTGTCCGGCTGGTCAACGGCATTAAGGGGGCGAAGCGGAAAAAGGGCTGATTTTCATTCGCCAATCGGCAAAATCGACAAAACAGCGATTTTCAGCAGTCCCAGGCGGATAACTCCTCATCTGGGGCTGCTCCAAATCGAAAATCGTCAAAAGCACCAATTCGTCAATCGGGGAAAATTCCCCGAAAATGGCCCCTTAGAGAAAACGATTAGATTTTGGAGGTAGTTTATGAGTAAGCTCACGAAGATTGAGAGAGACACCGAGATTTATTACAACCAGTCCAATGCACCCATGCTGATACGCACCAACGACCCGAAGCTGATACGGAAGCTGAACGCCTTGGCTGCTGACTTCCCGGAGCTGTGTAGGCTCGCCGAAGAAGATGAAATCTGCGGCTCCTACTTTGAGGTGGACAAGCGGCGGGTCAGTATTCATGTGACCCGGCCTTACTCCGAGGCGCGCAGGCAGCGGCAGAGCCAGTGGGCGAAGGAGAACGGCATCCGGTCAAGCCAGGCAGAACAATGAACAGCGATTTTTAGAAGAACAGCGGTCAGGACATCGAAATTTTGGAGGATGTTCTGGCCGCTTTCCTATGTAACAGGTAGAGTATCACTGTGAGCGCCAAACAGAGGAATGTCAGGTCTGAGGCGCTTTTTTCAGTCCTGACGGGAAAGGGGGCTTTCATGGCGATTTATGGCTACGTCCGGGTGAGCAGCAAAGATCAGAACGAGGATCGGCAGCTTATCGCACTGCACGAGCTGGGTATCCCGGATAAAAATATCTTTATGGACAAGCAGTCCGGCAAGGACTTCAATCGACCTCAGTATAAAAAGCTGGTGCGAAAGCTAAAAAAAGACGATCTGCTCTACATCAAGAGCATTGACCGCCTGGGCAGAAATTACGAGGAAATACAAAATCAATGGCGTATCCTGACGAAAGACAAAGGAGCCGACATCGTGGTGCTGGATATGCCGCTGCTGGACACCCGCCGGGGAAAAGACCTGATGGGGACGTTCCTCTCGGACATCGTGCTGCAAGTGCTCTCCTTTGTGGCTGAAAACGAACGCACCAATATCAAACAGCGACAGGCCGAGGGTATTGCGGCGGCGAAGGCCAGAGGGGTACGCTTTGGCAGGCCACCGAAGCCGCTGCCGGAGAACTTCCATTCCGTTTATCAACGGTGGAAAGCCGGGAAAATCACCGGTCTGGCGGCGGCTGCGGAGTGCGGGATGCCCATGTCTACCTTCCGGTATCGGGCGGCGATTTACGAAAATGCCAAGTTGTTGTAAGCGGGCATATTTACAGGAACGTGTACGTTTCTGTAAATGCCTGCTTTTTTCGTACCGTCATCAATAATACCACATCAGATGGTTCTTTTCCACTGTAAATTCAACAAATTTTGCCAATGGACGCACCTCGTTTTAAGGCCGAAAAAAGGCTGTCCAAAAGGTACACTATGTTGTAAGCGAGGGATGATACAGTGGTTTTTTCAAGTTTGACGTTTTTGTTCTTTTTTCTGCCGATTACGCTGGCAGTTAATATAATTCTCCCACAGAAGGTAAGAAATTATTGGCTACTGTTTGTTAGCCTTATTTTTTATGCATGGGGAGCGCATGAGTTTGTATTTGTCATGATCGCTTCTATCCTGATGAATTATATTTTTGCCAGGTTGATTGACTGGAGTGAGAATGAGAAATTCCGAAAGGTCTGTCTGTTTATTGCAGTTGCAGTCAATCTCGGAATCCTATTCTATAATAAGTATATGAATTTCTTCACCAAGAATCTCAGCAAGATATTTGGTGACTCTATAGTTGTTACAAAGATTGTCCTTCCCATAGGCATTTCATTCTTTACGTTTCAGGCATTATCCTATGTGGTTGACGTATACAGGAAAGATACGCCCGTCCAGAAAAATCCATATTATCTCGGATTGTATATTGCTTTCTTTCCCCAGTTGATTGCAGGCCCGATCGTCCGTTATCGAACCATCGCGGAACAGATTGAAGACCGAACCATCACGATAGAAAAATTCACTTCCGGAGTCAGGCGATTTTGCTGCGGCTTTGCCATGAAAATTCTGCTGTCGAATCAGTTGTCAGTGATTGCGGACGCCGCATTTAATCTCGCCGGTACTCCTGAGAAGCTAAGTGTTACGTTTGCCTGGTTAGGCGCCCTGGCGTATTCTTTGCAGATCTTATTTGATTTCTGCGGCTATTCCTCCATGGCGATTGGTCTGGGAAGAATGTTCGGGTTTGAGTTTCAGGAAAACTTTAACTATCCATACCTTGCCAAAACCGTCACGGACTTCTGGCACCGTTGGCACATCTCTCTGAGTCAATGGTTTCGGGACTATGTATATTTCCCGTTGGGAGGGTCTCGGGTTGATAAAAAATGGAAACTGGTTCGCAACCTGTTTGTTGTGTGGACATTAACGGGCGTCTGGCATGGAGCGGCGTGGACATATATCGGCTGGGGGCTTGGTTATTTCGTCCTTTTGACTTTTGAAAAACTGACAAACCTGCCGAAGCGAAAAATGAACAAGGCTGCTGAGACTGCTTATCGTATTTTTACACTTCTTTGTGTGATGATCGGGTGGGTTGCATTCCGCTCTGACGGCCTTCGTAAAGCGAAAAAATATCTTTTTGCAATGCTCGGACTTGCGGGAAACACTTTGTATGATAATAACGCGATCCGATATGCAAATGATTATAAAATTCTTTTGGTTATTTCCCTCATCTGTTGCACGCCGGCGCTTACAAAATTGAAAGAATGGCTCGGGAAAAAACTGAAAGCGGAAACAATGGTTAACTCTGTATTTGATCTGGGTGCGGTGGCGCTGACTATTGTTTCGGTTTCTTATCTGGTTATGGGTGGAAACAACCCGTTTATTTATTTCAATTTTTGACGGCATGGAGGAATGAGAAATGCTCCAGAGGATAAAAGATAAAACACGATTAAAAACAGTGATCAGCGTTATACCGACTATCCTGTTTCTGTTTTTTCTGTATTATATGATGATCAAGACATATACGGGAACGGTCAAAAGTACAGTAGAAGGAACGGAAGTGTCACTGAAGGGATTCACTACATTGTCGGAATCATTTGAGGAAGTGCTACAAAATAACTTCTTTGATAAAAACAATTATATTGACCTGAATGGTTTGACGACAAAAATTCTGGGAATCAATTCGCTTAATGAAAGACAATTACTTGCAAACGGACATTTGACTGATTTTGGAAATGCGTCTGATACGACAAAATATTCAGATAGCGTGATTGAACTGAATGAATTTCTAAGTGATCGCGATATTGATTTTGTGTATCTTTTAGCGCCTAGTAAACGTGCCTTTTACGGTGCAGAGTTTGCGCCAGGTTACAGCAGCACGGCTTGGCAGAATATAGATTCCATGATTGACGCGTTAGATGAGGCCGGAGTAAATACGATTGATATGGATGCCTGGTTTGAGGAAAATGGCTGGGATATGGATGATGTTTATTTTAAGACCGATCATCATTGGCTGCCGCAGGCAGGATTAGCGGCCGCCGGAGTAACTATGGAGTTATTATCTGACGAAGGGATAGCGGAGTATCAAGAGGATTTATTAGACCCTGACAGTTATACGATCACAACCCTGGAGGATTGGTTTCTGGGGAGTCATGGAAAACGAGTAGGAATTTATTATGCCGGAGTAGACGATATAGATGTTTATATTCCGAATTTTGAAACAGATTATGCGTATTCTGGTTTAAGTTCAGGAACAACCAACTGGAAGTATACGGATAGTCCGTTGAATTTGAGTTATACAGAAAATAAAAACTATTATGGATCAGACCCTCATTGCATTTACCTGTATGGTGATAATCCTCTTCAACTTGTCACCAATTCGGAGGCTGTAAATGATAAAAGAGTTTTAATCACAGGAGATTCTTTCAGAAGAACATGGGAATATTTTTTGACAACGCAATTCACAGAAGTTTATTCAGTTGATTTAAGACATTACACGGATGGCACATTCGCAGAATTTGTCGAAGAGATACAGCCTGATATAGTAATCATGTGTACAAACAGTACTAATAGCGATCAACTGTATGGATTTGGCGTTGAAGAATATATGACAGCTTTAGAAGCAACGTCTGAGGATGACATAGCTGATGTAATTTCTCTTGGCGATGTTTTCATTGAAGCACAGGAAGAAAATAGCAGCAACTTTATCGTTTTATATGCTGATTTGGAGCCTAACCAGTCGTATACTTTAACATTAGATTCTACGGATTATGTCGGCGGCGAGGAGTTATATGTCCAAATGACTTTGCAAAATCTTTCTACGAACAAAGCTATTTATAATCGTTACTTTGATGTTAATAGCGATGAAACTCAGAAATGGATTTTCACAACGCCGGATGATGTCAGTGGTGTCTATGCGATTTACCTCTATGCAGGAACAAAAGGACACACTAAAGGTGTCTCAGTGGAAGTGACTGGGATTGAACTGCGAAAAGGAATTTATGAGGAATAGATAATTCATCAAAATTGACTTTGAGCAGATCAGTATCCAGAGGTGAAACCTTTGGTCGGGAGTGCAGAGGGCGGACAGCTCTTTGCTCTGGGTGCAGGGGCGACGCGTCCTGCTGGGGTTAAGGGGCAAAGCTCCCTTAGCAGGTTGAGGGCGGCAGCCTCATCGGGTCAAGGGTGAAACGCCTTGGCGGGGTCGAGGGCAGCAGGCCCCGTCTGGTCAAGGGCGAAGCGCCTTGCCCACATAGGGTTGATGCTTGCGTCAACCCGTATTGGGTAGTATCTGTCGCAAAAAGGCTCAGAATTTCAGGCTTGTTGAGACGATTTCAGCAGCACCACTGCCCTGTCCTTCTGAAAAAAAGAATCAGGATTGCACCGATCCAGCAAAATTTTCTTGAACTGTTCTGGAATTCATGCTATAGTAAGCATAAGGAAAGACACCTGCGCTAACAGGTGTCCCCCGGGAGCCGCCGATAGACGGTTAGCCACAAATTAAGATGTCATTAGAAATGACCGCTTAGCTTGCAACTGGGGCGGTCATTTCTGCGTTTTATGATTATCCTTGCCGAATGTATATCCGGCACAAAAGCAGCCGATGCCGAAGCTCAGCACTGCAATTAAGTCTGCGATACTCATTGGCTTAGCCCTCCTTTCCCTGGATTCCCTTGCGGGTTTCTATGTAATCAGAGGGTACAGTCCCTCTGTCGAGGGCTAACCGCCTACCATCCTGGTAGCTCTTGCTCATTATCCTATCATAGTTCGACAGGAATTTCCACAATAAAAAAATATATTTTTGCGGAGGCCGAGGCTTCCGCTCCCAGACCGAGTACATGATTGTACCCGGTTATTTTTTTGCTCAAAAATCAGAAAGGAGATTTTATTTTTATGAGAATGACACGGCACAATGGACGCGCCGGAAAGAACGGCGTGTACAATCCAAAACACAATGACCGCCGGTTTGATATCGGCAACAGTGAACACATTGACCCGGAACGGTCAAAGCTGAATATCTATTGGGACACTTTCAACGGCTACCGGACGTTCGACCACATGGAACCGGAGACAGAACTCGCGGACACGTTTGAAGATGTGGAGCAACTTTACTATGAGCATTTCTACCGCGACTTCATCGAAGGGCAGAACGCCAGAAATGAAAAGACCAGGCACACAGAACGCAACCGCACCGCCGAGCAGATCAGGAAAAACAAAAAGACCTGCCCGGAAGAAACGGTCTATCAGATCGGCACGATGGACAATCATGTTCCACCGGATGTTCTGATGAAAGTTGTCGCAGAGTTTATGGATACTCTGGAGAAACGGTTCGGCTCCCACATCCACATTCTGGACTGGGCACTCCATCTCGATGAAAGCACGCCGCACATTCATGAGCGCCATGTGTTCAACTGTGAAAATAAATACGGGGAGTTGTGTCCCCAGCAGGAGAAAGCCCTGGAAGCGCTGGGCTTTGAACTGCCCTATCCGGATCAGAAGCAGGGACGGCACAATAACCGGAAGATGGTTTTTGATTCTGCCTGCCGCGCCCTGCTCTTTGAGATCGCGAAGAAGAACGGACTGGAACTGGAGGAAGAACCAGAGTACGGAGGCCGCAAGTATCTGGAAAAGCAGGATTATATCCTGATGAAGCAGAAAGAAAAAATCGCGGAGCGTGACCGGACGATTGAACAGCAAGGGGAGAAAATTTCAGATCAGGTTAAGACGCTTGCTGTCCAGAATGTGAAGATCAATAGGAACGCCGAAACGATTGAAGCCCAGCAGGATACGCTTGATGAGCAGGACGAAACCATCCAATCCCAGCAGGTCACCATGCGGAAAAACGAGGAAGCAATCTCCGATCAGGGTGAGATTATTCTTGAACAGGATGCGAAAATTCAGGAGCTGACTGTGAAGATCGAGGACATGGAGACATTGATACAGGATGTGTCCGAGGCTGCTTATGACAAGGCCGTGGAGGTTGTGACAGAAAAAGTCTGTGAACAGACCCAGCAGGAAGACATCACTGCGGTTGCTGATTACAAGAAGAAGCTCAACCTGCCGGACGCAAAAATCAATCCGAAGGTGCTGCCGACGGTCAATAAAGTCCTGGATAATGTCCAGTCGATTTTGAAGAATGCCGCGAAGCAGATTCAGAAGAAAGTCAGCGCCGCACTGAAATCACCGGAGGTCAGAACGGCTGGCGTGGAACAGGTGAAAGAAAAAGCCAGGTAATCTATCCAAGATGTTCTCAAGAGAAGTAAGATCGAAGCTGACCAACAGAATGAGGAGCGCCGGGCGCGGGAAGGCCGGCCACAGCAAAACAGAAAAAAGAATATGGAACTTTAAACGGCGCTTGCCATTTTCGATATGAGAATGTCAGGCGCTTTTTTTATTTCCGCGAAGCAACGAGCCAAGAAGACGTGTTTACACGGATATTTGGCGACTGCCGCGGGAGGCAAAGACCACGATGATTTTGTCGGGGTCTTTGACATTCAGAAAGGAGATCACGATGAATGTATTTGAAGCTGTGAAGCAGTCTGTCACTCCCCGGCAGGCTGCGGAGCATTACGGGGTGAGGGTAAACCGGAACGGGATGGCCTGCTGTCCTTTCCATCAGGATAAGAATCCGAGCATGAAGATTTATAAACAACGCTTCCACTGTTTCGGTTGTCAGGCGGACGGGGATGTGATCGACTTCACTTCCCGTCTCTATGGGTTGTCTGCAAAGGAAGCTGCGGAGAAGCTGGCTGCGGATTTCGGTGTCAGTTATGAAAACCGGAGCCGCGCTTCTCCCCGTCCGGTTCAGAAGAAAATTTCAGAGGAACTAAGGTTTAAAGAATCAGAACAGAAATGTTTCCGTGTCTACTCTGACTATCTCCGGCTGCTGGAAAAGTGGCGGACGGAATACGCGCCGGAGCCAGATGATGAGGACTGGCATCCGCTTTTTGTAGAGGCACTTACAAAGCAGACCTATGTGGAATATCTGCTTGATGTTCTTTTGTCCGGCACGATGGAGGAACGGGCAGAGTTAGTCACGGAACACGGGAAAGAGGTGAGGGATATTGAGCGAAGAATTTCAGAATTTACCGCCGGAAAAGAAAGAAGCGCTCCGGCACACTGCCGATAGCATGGCAGAGGAAATGACAGTAGAGGAAGTCAGGGAGCTGCTGGATGTGTCAAAGAAAGGTGAGGTTCTCAATACGCCGGGCAACTATAAAACAGTATTTTTGTATGATCCACTGCTACGCGGCGCGTTCAGTAACAACCTTCTGACAGACCGGATTAACATCGTGAAGCCGCTGGGCTGGTATCGTGAGGGAAGCCTTGTGACCGATGTTGATATCCAGTATTTACTGCTGTATCTGGAAAGGAATTACGGCCTGTATTCAGAGAAAAAGATTGACGGCGCGATCAAGGTGGCGGCGAATGAATATCGTCATCATCCGATCAGGGATTATCTGAACGCTCTGCAATGGGACGGGCAGGAACGGGTGCGGTTCGCCCTGCACCACTTTCTGGGCGCGGAGGTGAATGATTACAACTATGAAGCGCTCCGGCTGTTCATGCTCGGCGCGGTCAGCCGGGTATTTAAGCCTGGGACAAAGTTTGAAGTGATGTTCTGCCTGGTCGGAGGCCAGGGAGCCGGGAAGTCCACGTTCTTCCGGTTCCTGGCAATCAAGGACGAATGGTTTACCGATGATCTGCGCCGCCTGGAGGACGAAAATGTTTACCGCAAGCTGCAAGGCCACTGGATTGTGGAAATGTCGGAGATGATCGCGACGGCGAACGCGAAAAGCATTGAAGATATTAAATCATTCTTAAGCCGCCAGAAGGACACCTACAAGGTGCCGTATGCGATTCATCCAAAAGATTACAAGCGCCAGTGTGTGTTTGGCGGGACGTCCAACACGCTGGACTTCCTTCCGCTTGACCGGACAGGCAACCGACGGTTTCTGCCGGTGCTTGTCAATCCGGAGGAAGCGGATGTCCACATCCTGGAAGATGAAGCGGCGTCACGGGCATATATTGACCAGATGTGGGCAGAAATCATGGTGCTTTACCGGCAGGGAAAATTCAACCTGAAACTGAACAGGGAGACGGAGCGCTATCTGAAGGAACACCAGAAAGAATTCATGCCGGAGGATACACAGGCCATGCGGATTCTGAATTACCTGGATGACTTCAAGGGGCAGAATGTCTGCTCGTTGCAGCTTTATTATGAAGCGCTGGGGCACCAGTCTTATGAAGAACCGAAGCAGTATGAAATCAGGGATATCAATTCGATCATGAACAACTATGCAGCCGGATGGAAAGCCTTTGACAATCCCCGGCACTTTCCGGAGCCGTATAAGCGCCAGAAAGGATGGGAACGGATAGAAAACCCTGACAACGGGGTCGGTCAAAATGAAGGTTTCCAGAAATTGACGGAGGAAGAAGCCCGCCGGCTGGAACTGCCTGCCGAGTGGCTGAACCCGTAAAAATGGGCGGCGCGTTGTCAGCCGGTTGTCAGCCCGTTGTCGGGCGCGTTGTCAGGCTAAGCCGTCTGAAATGCCTTATTTTACGGGATTCTTTTTCTTCTGACAACGAAAGCAACGGAAAAATCAGAAAAAATTTATTTCAGAAAACCTGCGGAGCCGGAATTGAGCGTGCAAAGTCTTTTGGAGCCCGTTGTCGGACTTCGTTGTCAGGCACGCCCTGCCCGGCTCTCTCTCGTTACCACACAATTTTGAAAATCAGGAGGATACTACTATGGATTATGAAAACTCAAAATATACGATGAAGATCGGAAAGACCACTTATGTTGTCTGCGTAAAGCAGGCCGAAAACGCGAAAAAGCCTTTGGAATCAGCGTTCCGTGATATCTGCCGGCATGAGGTTCTGGGCGACTTTTCCGCCGCAAATTCGTTCAGTTTTGACAAAATCTCAAAAATGTCTTGACAAAGCGTTCCCCGAAGGGACAGGCTACCGAGCGCGGACGAGATTTGCCCGCTTCTTCAATCTGCCGGAGCTGATGACCATGTTCAAAGAGGTGGCCGATATTAAAACCAGTGACCAGCTTGATTTGCCGGTGCCGGAGGCCGACTTCCAGACGATTGTGGTGCAGCCATCGGAAATCCAGAAGGAAATGGTGGCATCACTGTCCGAACGGGCGGCGAAGGTTCACGCTGGCGCAGTGGATGCTTCTGTTGACAATATGCTCTGCATTACGTCAGACGGCAGGAAAATCGGTCTTGACCAGAGGCTGATGAACCCGCTGTTGCCGGACGACCCCGGCAGTAAGCTCAATGCCTGCGTAAACAATGTCTTTCAGATTTGGCAAGACGGGGTCAGTGACCGGACGACACAGCTTCTGTTCTGTGATATGTCCACGCCAAAGGGTGACGGCTCCTTCAATGTCTATGATGATATTCGTGGCAAACTGGAGGCGATGGGTGTCCCACACGAGGAGATCGCCTTTATCCATGATGCCGACACGGAGGTGAAGAAAAAAGACCTGTTTGCCAAAGTTCGCTCCGGCCAGGTGCGGATTCTCCTTGGAAGTACGCAGAAAATGGGCGCTGGCACCAACGTCCAGGACAGACTCATCGCCGCACACCATCTGGATGTGGGCTGGCGTCCTGCCGATATGACCCAGAGAAATGGGCGTATTATCCGGCAGGGCAATCAGAACAAGCGCGTACAGATTTTCCAATACGTTACCGAAGGCACCTTTGATGCCTATTTATATCAGACACTTGAGAACAAACAGCGTTTTATTTCACAGATCATGACCAGCAAATCCCCGGTTCGCTCCTGCGATGATGTGGATGAGCAGGCTCTTTCCTATGCGGAGATCAAGGCCCTGTGCGCTGGTAATCCGCTGATCCGGGAAAAGATGAACTTGGATGTGGAAGTGGCACGGTTGAAAGTATTGAAGTCTGACCACCAAAGCCAGCAGTATCGGCTGGAAGACCGGCTGTTGAAGCACTTCCCACAGGAGATCGAACGGACAACAGCCAATATTCGCGGATTTGAAACAGATATTCAGACCGTTGCGGCGCATCCACTGCCGACAGAGAAGGAACAGTTTGTGGGACTGGAGCTTCGGGGACAGCAGTTCACGGATAAAGCTAAAGCTGGCGAGGCACTTCTTGCCGCCTGCAAAGCCTACCATGGGACGGAGCCGATGCACTTGGGGAGTTATCGCGGTTTTCAGATGGAGCTTTCTTTTGATAGCTTCCGACAGGAGTTTGATCTGACTCTGAAGGGAGCCATGAGCCACCGGCTGACCCTTGGCACTGACGCAAGAGGCAACCTGATCCGTATGGATAACGCCCTGGCTGGTATCCCGGCGCGGCTGGAGAAAGCGCAGGAACAGCTGACCAATCTGGAAAACCAGAGGGAAGCTGCACAGCAGGAACTTGGGAAACCATTCGCCCAGGAGGCCGAGCTGCGGGAGAAATCTGCACGGCTGGCGGAACTGGACGCTGCCCTAAATATGGATGACAGTCCTGCGTCTGCCCGTGAGGATGGAGATCGCGATGCGGATTCCGACACGGAAAGCCGCCCCTCCGTACTGGCTGACCTGCGCAGCAAGGCGGCGACGCTGTCGCCCCGGAAGCCCGGTGAACAGCAGCACTCCGAGGAGGTGTTGTGATGGCAGACGAACCAAAAAATAAAGTGATCATGCTCCGCGTTTCTCAGGCGGAGCGTGACCGCATACAGGAGAAAATGGCAGAGATCGGCGTGGAGAATATGAGCGCCTATATCCGCAAGATGGCGCTGGACGGCATCTGTGTTAATATGGATTTGACCGACGTGACCCAGATGGTGAAGCTGTTGCGCTACGCCTCGAATAACCTCAATCAGTATACGAAGAAGGCCCATGAAACCGGGAGCATCTATTCGGAGGATATAGAGGATTTGCAGCGCCGCCTGGATGATTTGTGGGAAAGCTGTAAAGAGATACTCACACGGCTTGCCACCGTCCAATGACAGCGCAAATGTCCGGGTTTTGCACCGGAGATTTTATAAAAAACGGCATGGCGGAGAAATCCGCTGTGCCGCGAACATAGACCGGCGACATCGTTGCCAGTCTGAAACACAACCTTTATAATGAAGATACAAGAAAAGAAAGGATGGTTGACCGCCATGTTGATGACACTCATAAAGCTCCCGTTGAAGCTCCTGACCCTGCCGCTGATCCTCATCTGCGCCGTTGCCTCCGTGCTGTTGAAGGTCGTGGACAATCTTTCCTCCTACATCATCGGATTTTTCATCCTAATATTTCTCCTCTGCGGCGTGGTCGCTGCGATCAATCAGTGGTGGACTTCCGTTGTGGTGATGGTTGTCCTGGCAGTGCTGTGTGTAGCCGCTACGTTCGTCGCCGCAGTATTGGAGACATTGCTGGATACCATGACCGGCGCGCTGGTCGGGTTCCTGCACTCATGAGAGTAAAGCAAACGATTTTATTATGGGCTGTCCTCACCGGGCAGCTCTTTCTTTTTTTTGAAGGGATGGTGATGGTATGGCGGCGACGCGGCTGATCGCGATGCACCTGAATAAAGGGAAAACGCTGGCGCAATGCCTGCGCGACCGGACGGACTACGCGCAGAATCCGGAGAAAACGGAAAAAGGCAATCTGGTCACGGCATATGCCTGCGACCCTATGACGGTAGATGAAGAATTTCTGCTTGCCAAACGGCAGTACCAGCACATCACCGGACGACAGCAGAAAAGTAATGTCATCGCGTATCAGATACGTCAGTCCTTCAAGCCGGGGGAAATCACGCCAGAGGAGGCCAATAAGGTCGGCTATGAGCTGGCCATGCGGTTCACCAAAGGAAAACACGCCTTTATCGTGGCTACCCATGTAGACCGGGCGCATATCCATAATCATATCATTTTCAACTCCACCACCATAGACTGCAAACGGAAATTCAAGGACTTCCATCTGTCCGGGCTGACCGTGCAGCGATGCAGTGATATTATCTGTGTAGAGCATGGGCTGTCCATCATTGAGGAAAAGCCCTACCGAGAGCGAGTGAAACGTACCGAGTATCCAAAGAAAGAAACCTTCCGGGATACCATCTGCGCGGACATTGATGCCGTCATGAAGCAAAAACCAAAGGATTTCGAGGAATTTCTACAGCTTCTCGCTCAAAATGGCTATGAGGTGAAGCGTGGGAAGAACACTGCACTCCGGGGCAAAGGCCAGACGCGGTTTATCCGGTTCCGCTCCCTGGGGGCAGGATACACTGAGGAAGAACTCCGTGCGGTGCTGCTGGGAGAGAAAGTCCATCGCTCCAAATTCAAAAGTACACAGGTTCATGGAAAACCGAAGTTCAATCTGTTGGTGGATATTGATGAGAAGATGCAGGCCAAAGGCATCGGCTATCAGCGCTGGGCGACGGTCTATAATCTGAAGCAGATGGCACAGACCATGATTTTCATCCGGGAACATGGAATTGAGAGCCTCGATGATCTGCAACAGAAAACTGACGCGGCCTCCGCTCGGTTTGATGAACTCAGCGACCGGCTGAAAGCATCAGAAAAACGGCTTGTGGAGATCGCTGCGCTCAAGACCCACATCATCAACTATTCTAAAACCAGGGATACCTATGTGGAGTATCGGAAATCCGGATACAGCAAAAAGTTTTTTGAGGCGCATCGCGCAGAGATCACGCTGCACAAGGAGGCGAAGAACGCCTTTGACCAGCTGGGTATGAAAAAGCTGCCGAAGGTCAAAGACCTGAATGCGGAATATGCCCAGGTGCTGGCGGAGAAAAAGGCGACTTACGCGGAGTACCGCGCTGCCCGGTCAGAGATGCAGGAGTATCAGAAAGCAAGGCACAATGTGGAGGTATTCTTTGAGATGCAGCGGAATCAGGAAGAACAGGAGCGCCGGGAACAGCAGGCGCAGGATCGCTAAAATATGACTTAATCGGCGCAACCACCCTCGAATTGGGTTTGGCTGCGCCGATTTTTTAATGGTTTTATAGTATGATACTGCTTATCTATCCTTCGGTTTCATTCCCCAGAAAACAACATTCATAAGAATGACAACCATTGCAACAACAATCATGGATACCCAAAATCCCATATTCAATCCGAGGAATTCTGTAGTACCAAATAATTTCATCCAAATATCTGTCCAATTCATGATGTAAACCTCCTTTATAGCAGTTCGCCATAGTGGCGGACGTAAGCTTTTTTCAGGCTTGTAGCCAGTAACATATAGAGCAGGATGCAGGGAATCAGATAAAGGAAATAGCTCGCTGGCAGTGCGACAAAGCCCAGCATCGTACCAAACGGGGTAAACGGAATAATGGTTAACACTGCGATTCCTGTCATCGTCATCAATGTCAGAGGAGCGGAAGCACGGCTCTGGATAAAAGGCAGCTTGGGTGTACGGATCATATGAATGACGAGTGTCTGGCTCCACATGGACTCCACAAACCATCCGGCCTGGAACATGGCCATGTATCTGAACTGCAAATCTGCAAGTTCTGCGCCGCTGAAATGGGCGGCAAGGTCGTTATACAGAACACCGCCGGATACAAACATGGGGCAAAACACGAAGTACATGAAAATATAGGTCGTGAAGTCAAAGATGGAGCTGGTCGGCCCGATCCAGATCATGAAGCTCCCCACGCTGGATGCATCCCACTTCCTCGGAACAGAGATAAATTCTTCATCCACATTGTCCCAGGGAATGGCTGTGCAGCTCAGGTCATAAATCAGGTTCAGGAAAATCAGGTGTACGCTCATCATAGGCAGGAACGGCAGCAGTGCCGACGCAGCCAGCACAGAGAACATATTACCAAAGTTGGAGGACGCTGTCATCTTGATATATTTAATCATGTTGGCGTAGGTCTTACGTCCTTCAATGATCCCTTCCTCCAGCACCATCAGGTCTTTTTCCAGCAGGATAATATCTGCCGATTCCT
>JAJQAD010000163.1 GCA_021204005.1 Clostridiales bacterium | reverse complement strand
GCTGTATCCTGATCGCTGCGCTCGGCACCGGAAAATCCGTGGCGGAGATGCTTGTCGCGCCCATGATCCTTAAGCAGGTGGAGTCGGCCGTCTCGCTGTCCGCCCTTCTCGGTACCATCGCCCTGTTTACGGCCATTCTGGTACTCTGTTCCGGCATCAAAGATTACCTGACCGTCGGAGCCATGTTTCCGCGAATGGACGTCCGAATCGAAATCATCCGCCAGTTAAATATAAAATCCGGCACCACCTCCTATCCAAATCGTCTGAATACCCGCTTTCTTGAGATAGAAGAAAAATCCTATGACGCCTGCGGCAGCAACAGTTCTCCCACGGAAAACATCTGGAAGGTCTGGACGCTGGTTCTGACAAATGTGTTCGGATTCTGCGTTTATCTGTTTTTTGTCTCGAACCTGAATCCGCTGCTTCTCGTCATCGTTATCCTGACGACAGTTGTCAGCTGGCTGGTAAACCGCAGGGTACAGCGTTGGGGATACGATCACCGGGAGGAGCAGGCAGCCTATATCCACAGATCACGGTATTTTTATAAGGTCTCCACAGATCGGGTCTACGCGAAAGATATCCGCATCTTCGGCCTGAAAAGCTGGCTGGATGAGCTGTGGAACAAGACGCTTGCATTGTACCGCGGATTTCTGTACAGGAGGGAGAAAATTTACTGTCTGTCTGTTCTGGCAGACCTGATTCTTTCGTTTCTCCGAAACGGCGCGGCATATGTCTTTCTGATCGCGCTGACCTTGCGAAACGGGCTGCCGGCCTCGCAGTTTCTGCTCTACTTTGCGGCGATCTCCGGCTTTACCGAGTGGGTTACAGGGATTCTGGAGCAATCCTCCGCTCTTTACAAAGAATGTCTGGAGATCTCCCAAGTTATGGAATATTTAAACTGGCCGGAGCCGTTTTGTTTTAGCGGCGGGGTTCCGGTCCCGACACAATCGAACGGCGATTACGAGATATGCCTTTCCCATGTTTCCTACCGCTATCCCGAGTCAGAGAAAGAGATCATCCATGACATGAACCTGACGCTGCACCCCGGAGAGAAAGTGGCTGTCGTCGGCTTAAACGGCACCGGAAAAACCACGCTGGTTCGCCTGATCTGCGGCTTTCTCAACCCGACGGAAGGCACCGTGACACTGAACGGAATTGATATCCGCTCGTTTAACCGTCCGGAATATTATAATCTCTTTTCCGCAGTATTCCAGGATTTTTCCCTGATGGAAGCCAGCCTCGCCGTCAATGTCGCACAGGCCGTCTACGAAATCGATGAAGAAAAAGTGCAGAAGTGCCTTTCCCTGGCGGGTCTGACAGAAAAAGTCCGCTCTCTCCCGAAGGGGATCGAGATGCCCATCGGCCGCATGGTTTATGAAGACGGCGTGGAACTCTCCGGCGGCGAGACGCAGCGGCTGATGCTGACCCGCGCGCTGTACAAAGACGGTGCGATTCTCCTGCTGGACGAACCCACCGCCGCGCTGGACCCGATCGCGGAAAACGATATTTACCTGAAATACAACGAGATGAGCCAGGGAAAGACTTCTCTGTTTATCTCCCACCGTCTGGCCTCGACGCGCTTCTGCGATCGCATTCTCTATATGGAGAACGGCGTCATCGCGGAGGAAGGCACACATGAACAGCTGCTGGCAAAAGGCGGCGGCTACGCGAAACTGTTTGAAGTTCAGAGCCGCTACTATCAGGAAGGAGGCGCAGCATAATGAAACTGACCTATCGGGAAGCATGGAAACGAAATGTCCGCGCATGGCGGATCTGGTGGAACCTGTGCCCATCTGTCTTTCTGTCCAGCGCACTGACCTCTGTTTTTGAGGCAGCATCGCCGCTGGCCGCCATTTATCTCTCTGCCCGGCTGATCTCTGAACTGGCCGGGAACCGAAACCCGCAGACGCTGCTTCAATGGGTGCTGCTGATTCTGATCACGCAGACGGCCCTGCAGCTGTTAAAAGGGCTTTGCAGCCGCTGGAAGGAATACTCTCTGGACGTCGCATACCGCATGGATGATCAGGTTCTTATGGAAAAGATGACAAGCCTCGATTATGCAGATATTGACCGCGAATATACCTATGACCTGTTCAGCCAAATCAAACAAAATGAAAATTACTCAGGATTCGGCATTCAAATGGCATTCCATATCTTTGAACATGATTTTGTTCTTGGAATCGTACAAATCATCGGCGGCACAGCGCTTTCCGTTACCATGTTTCTGCGCAAGGTGCCCGCGGACAGTTCCCTGGCATTCTTAAATTCGCCGTTTACTGCCATTGCAGTTCTGGCAGCACTGCTGGTGATTGCGGTTCTTTCCCCTTTTTTATACAGCAAAGGCCAGCAATATTTCTCCGACTACACACCAAAAGCCAGATTCGGCAACCGTCTGTTCGGATTTTTTGGCTTCACCACCATAGAACAAAAACGTGCGGCGGACATGCGTATGTACCGCCAGCAGGAAAAAATCTGCTGCATCTATTTCGACAAATCCAACATGTTTTCCTCGGATTCTGATATCGGAAAGGCGGCACGCGGTCCGATAGGACTTCTGACCGGCGCCTCCGCAGGTCTTTCCATGGGCGTGGTCGGCCTGGTCTACCTCTTCGTCTGCCTGAAAGCGTGGGGCGGCGCGTTCGGCGTCGGCGAGATCACACAGTATGTGGGCGCGGCCACACAGTTTTTCCTCGGCATCTCCGCACTGCTGGATGCGGCCGCCGAGATACGGATCAACGGAGAATTTCTGGGAACCACCTATGAATTTCTGGACATTCCCAACAAAATGTATCAGGGCAGCCTGACCACGGAAAAGCGCTCCGACCGGAAATACGAGATTGAATTTAAAGATGTCTCCTTCCGCTATCCCGGGACGGAGCAGTACGCGCTCCGCCATGTCAACCTGAAGTTTGACGTTGGCTCCCGTCTTGCCGTCGTCGGGCCAAACGGAAGCGGCAAAACCACCTTTATCAAGCTGCTTTGCCGCCTGTACGACCCCGAAGAGGGGCAGATTCTCTTAAACGGCATCGATATCCGCAAATACCGCTACGACGATTATATCAGCATCTTTTCCGTCGTGTTTCAGGATTTCAGACTGTTCGCCTTGCCGCTCGGTGAAAATGTGGCCGGCTGCTGCGGCTACGACCGAGCGCGCGTACAGAAAGCATTGGACGATGCAGGCTTCGGCGGGAAATACACACCGGACACCTGGCTCTATAAGGATCTGGAAAAAGACGGCGTGGAAGTCTCCGGCGGCGAGGCGCAGAAAATTGCCATCGCCCGGGCATTGTATAAGGACGCACCCTTTATCATCCTGGATGAGCCCACTGCAGCGCTCGACCCCATCGCGGAAGCGGAGATTTACAGCAAATTTGACGAGATTGTCACAGACAAAACCGCCGTGTATATCTCCCATCGGTTATCGTCCTGCAAATTCTGCGATGAAATCGTGGTCTTTGACAATGGGCAGATTGTCCAGCAGGGAACACATGATGACCTGGTGGCTGATGAAGGTGGGGAATACTACGCGCTGTGGAATGCGCAGGCGCAGTATTATGTATGATACCATGGTAAAATGCCGCACAAAAGTCTTCCATAACTTCTGTGCGGCATTTTCACTTTTCACATTCTCTTTGAGCTTTTTGACATCAGGCTTACGCCAGCCCGAATTTTTTCCGTATCAAATCCGCCAGGAAATCCGCCGTCCCTTCCACGCCGAGAAAGCTGCTGTCGATCATCAGGTCCTTGAAGCGCTTGTCGTCCGGCTTATATCCGGCAAAATGAAGGTGATAGGCCTCCCGGGCCTGATCCACGGAAGCGATCATCCTGCGCGCCTCATTTTCCTCCATGTCAAGATCTTCGATGCAGTGTTTCAGACGGGCGTCATAGGAAGCGTAAATATAAATATGAACCGCGTTTTCCATATCGCTGAGCACAAAATCCGCGCACCTTCCCACAATAACACAGGTGTCTTTCTCTGCCAGGAACTCGATGAGATTTTTCTGCGTCTCAAAGATTTTTTCCTGTGTCTCTGTCGTTCCTTTCCCCATAGGGTGTTCCATATAAAAGAATTGACCGGCTTCTTTTTTCTTTTTTGCCGACTCCTCTTCTTTATCAATGGTGGAAACCGGCAGATTTAATTTTTCCGCCGCTTTATCCACCAGGTCTCTGTCATAATACTCAATTCCCAGTTTTTCCGCCACCAGTTTCGCGATGGGACGCCCCATGCTGCCGAACTGGCGCGTGATGGTGATCACATATCTGCTTTTACTCATATTTTTCCCCTTTCATTTATGTCCTTTTGTGCCCTATATCATACCACATCATACGGACATTTTTCACCGAGAACCTGTTTTCATCCATGTAAAACAACATGCCATACGGACTGATTATCCCGCCAGACCATTTTTGTCCGTACTAAGCATCATGCCTTACGGACTGATTATCCCGCCAGCTCGTTCTCGTCCGTATATAGCGAAACAAGATTCACACAACAATTCAATATGGTAAAGATTCGATGTCACGGCTGATAAACAAAAGATAACCCATCGCCTGCCTACGCCATTGTGAATCCGAACACAAGGAACAATACCGTGGATATCGCCGCCGCGATGAACACATAGGGCCACTGGCTCATGGCGTGCTCCATGTTCTCAATGCAGGCCGCATTGGAGGACAGCACTGTCGCATCCGTATAGAAGCAGGCATGGCTTCCGAACGCGCCGCCGGAGATGATGGCCGCCATCGTCAGAATCACATTGCCGTCTAACGCCGCGCACATGGGGATCAGGATCGGGATGACGACCGCGCTCATGCCCCAGTTGGATCCGGTTACAAATGCAAGCACAGAGAGGAGCAGGAAAGCGATCGCAGGGAAAGCCGCTGCTGAGATGAACGGAGTGACCAGGCCGATCAGGTACTCGGTCAGTCCCATCTGCGAGCAGACATTCGCCAGAGAAAACGCGCCGACCAGCATGAAAAAGATGGAGAGCATGGAACCGAAACCGGATACCAGACAATTGAAAAACTCCTCCATCGTGATCAGCTTGCGGGGCACATACATCACCAGGCAGACCACCAGGGCAGCCAGCACGCCGAGCAGAATTTCACCTGTATAAATTCCGAGGAACACCAGGACACCGATCGGAATCAGAAAATTCCAGATATTTCCCTCTTCTGTGTATTCCGGCTCGTCCATGTTATATTTTTTGCTCGCCTCGGAGTATACCATCCCGGTCTCCTCCACACGCTTGTAGGCTTTTTTCATCGTTCCTAGTTTCGGCATCCAGCCCATGCAGAACAGAAACACGAAGAGAATCGCGATAAACGGATAAAACAGATACGGGATCGCGTGAATGTATGCATTGAAGCCGGAGGAAAAATTAGTGTTGACCAGCTCCTCATTATAGAACAGATTCGCGTAAAGCACCGACCAGGTAGTAAACGGTAAAATAACACAAACCGGCGCTCCGGTGGAATCCAACACGTAGGCCAGCGACTCGCGCGGTATTTTCTTTTTATCATACAATCCTTTCATGCAGACACCCACGGTCAGCACGTTGAGGTAATCGTCCACAAAAATCAAAATGCCTAGGACAAAGGACGCCAGCATGGTCATCCGCTTTGTCTTGCACAGTTTATCCATGATTTTCTGAAATCCGAAAGTTCCCTTCGAAGCCTGCAAAAGTGCGATCAGGCTTCCGAACAGGCCGCAGACCAGCCACAGCCACACATTGTCCTCGTCCCCGACAACTGTTTCGAGAATTCCCACATACTCCATCGGCATGTGTCTCCCAAACAAAACCAGCGCTCCCAGGATGGAACCCAGGAACAAAAATTCTGTGCAACGCTTCGTGGTGATGGCACCTACGATTACGATGCATATGATGATGACAGATATTAATCCAGTTGACATTATCAGGCCTCCCTCTTACCTTATGAAAAAATTTCCGACATTTATTTCCAACACAGGCACGTTGATTTGCTTATTTTTTTCGCCCATGTTTTGACTAATTCCACAATACTTCCATAAACTTATAAAGCACAACAAGGCATACCTCTCCCTTGGGGTATGCCTCATTGCATCATGTAATATCAATATTCTGTTTTCTTTTTACAGTTCCTTTTCCGACACGGTGTTATTCACCGTCTCCCGGATGAAACTCAGTGTTCGTACCAGCCCACGATGCCCGGATTCAGGTTGATGTTGATCTGCTTGATCTCCTGATATTCCTCCAGGCCGTGCACGCCCAGCTCACGTCCGATGCCGGATTTCTTGTAACCGCCCCAGGGCGCCTCGTTGAAGCACGGGTTGTAGCAGTTGATCCAGGTAATACCTGCGCGGAGTTCTTTGATCACGCGCAGTGCCCGGGAACCGTCTTTCGTGTAGACCGCGCCCGCCAAACCATATTCTGTGCTGTTCGCCAAGTCAATGGCTTCCTGTTCGGTCTTGAATGTCTGAATGGTCACCACAGGCCCGAAGATTTCCTCTTTCACGATCGTCATGTCATTGGTGCAATCCGCGAAAACGGTAGGACGGATAAAGTATCCCTTCGCGCATTCGCCTTCCGTGTAGCGCTCACCGCCGCAGACCAGAGTTGCCCCTTCTTCGACACCTTTTTTGATGTAGCCGAGAATCTTATTCATCTGGCTCTCGGAAACGATTGCTCCGATATCCGGGTTGTCCATGGGGTTGCCGATGGTAATCGCGTTCGCCCGTTCTGCCAGGCGCTTTGTGAACTCCTCCGCAAAGCTCTCCTCCACCAGAATACGGGAACCTGCTGAGCAGATTGCTCCCTGGTTCAGAAAGATACCGATCATCGCCCACTCGACCGCACCCTCCAGGTCAGCGTCCGCAAAGATGATATTCGGCGACTTGCCGCCCAGCTCCAGACCGATCTTTTTGACATTGCCAGCCGCGGCGCGCATGATGCTCTGTCCCACAACCGTGCTGCCGGTGAAGGTCACCATGTCCACATCCATGTTGGCAGCCAGTTCATTGCCGATGGTGCCGCCCGGCCCTAAGACCAGGTTGGCGCATCCCTTCGGGAGCACTTTCTCAAAAATCTCAAAGATCTTAATGCTGGAAAGCACACAGTTGGATGACGGCTTGTACACGATACTGTTTCCGGCTGCCAGTGCCGGCGCCAGCTTCCACACGCCCATGAGCAGCGGGTAGTTCCACGGTGTGATCAGCGCGCACACGCCGGTGGGCTCGTGCACCGTGTAGGAATGCATCTTGCCAAAGCCCTCGTTCACCTCATAGACACCTCCGTGGGGTGTCTTGATCAGGCTGGCATAATAACGGAATGTGTGAAGCGCGTCGTCCACATCTGCCTCGGCCTCCCGCAGCGGTTTTCCCATGTCAAGGCAGTCCAGACGGGCAAACTCATCCCGCTCGGCATCAATCATATCGGCAATCTGCAGCAGGATATCGCCCCTGGTCTGGGAATCCATATCCCGCCACTCTCTCGTCTCATAAAAGGATTTCTTCGCCGCGGCAACCGCCAGGCGGGCATCCTCCACAGTGGCTTCGGTGATCGTCGCGAGCACCTCGCCGGTCGCCGGGTTGATGGTGTCAAAGGTGTTTCCGGAAACGCTCTCCACCCAGGCACCGTCGATAAACATCTTTTTTATCTCCATACAAATACACCCCTCTCTGTACAGGCAGGTCCGTGCAGTCACTTCTAAACTGTCAGAAAAATGATCTGCACTGCCTGCCATCTGATTTTTATTTCATCTTACATTGCCGCTTTCACGTCCGCCAGAGAAGCATCCATTCTGCTGATGACATCCTTCATATCCTGATCAGAAATCACAGCTGTGGGCTCGAAACGAATCGTCTTCGCGTTCACCAGAGTACCTGCTGTCAGCACACCTCTTGCGAACAGTCCCTTTGACACTTCGTAGCCAAGATCACTGGTATGGAACTCCACCGCCAGCATCAGGCCGGTGCCGCGGACTTCCTGGATGATCTCCGGATACTTCTCTGCCAGAGAATCCAGACCTGCCTTTAAGACTTCACCCTTCGCCTTGCAGACGCCCGGGATATCGTTCTCCAGCATATATTTGATGGTCGCAATCGCCGCCGCGCAGCAGAGCGGGTTGCCGCCGAAGGTCGGAGAACCGAGCAGCCACGGGTTATCAATCAGATCCTGTGTCCACATTTCCGGAGTGCAGATAATTCCGGTGATCGGAAGAATACCGCCGCCGAATGCTTTTCCGAATGTCATGATATCCGGAGTAACACCTTCCGCCTCACATCTCCACATGGTGCCGGTACGTCCCATACCGGTCTGGATTTCGTCAAAAATCAGAGCCACACCGTACTCATCACAGATCTCACGGACCTCCTTAAGATATCCTGCCGGCGGAATGATGACGCCCGCCTCACCCTGTATCGGCTCAAGGATGACAGCTGCCACTTTCTCACCTACCGTATGCAGATTGCGGATTGCCTTGCGGATATCCTCCGCGTTGCCATACTCCACATGCTGTACCTGCTGCACCATCGGAGTATAGGGAACACGGTATGCACCCTTGCCGCCCATGGAAATTGCACCCATGGATTTTCCGTGGAATGCACCGACTGTGGAAATATACCATCTTCCGCCGGTCGCGATACGAGCCAGTTTCAAAGCCATCTCAACGGCCTCTGCTCCGCCGTTGGTAAAGAAGCACTGCTGCAGTCTGCCGGGAGTGATATCAGCCACTGCTTTTGCCAGATAGCCGCGAAGCGGATCCAGAAGCTCCTGGGAATGAAGCGCCTGATGATCCAGCTGCGCCTTCACTACTTTCATGATTTCATCATTTCTGTGTCCGCAGGTATAAATACCGAAACCGCCGAGACAGTCGATAAACTTCTCGCCGTTCAATCCATAACAGTAAGCTCCCTCATCCTGCCATTCCAGAACGGCTCCGCCCTCGGAATCCGAAGATACGGATTTACGATACTTCAGCCAGCCCGGGCTTACATAATTGTCAAAATAGTCCAGCGTCTCCGCCGTCATCTGCTTTTTCTCCTCCGGGGAAATGTCCTTCGTGTCTGTCTCGATGAGACGGATCACCCGATCCAGATCCTTAATTACCTGTGCTTTGTCTGCCATTTTCTTTTCCTTCCTTTCCGGTTTTACTACTTTCACAACGCTCCGCCAACAGCAACATAATCGAGATTCCTGTAGAATCGAGAATGTTGTGAATCGCATTATGTGGTGCAAAAAAGGCGCACTTGCTCTTAGCAGGTACGCCTTTGTACTTCTTCTGAAAGACAGGTTACTATATCTATCTTGCTCTGACAATTACTAATTTAAGGTGATAAATACTGAATTCTGATAAAAACTACTTGTTTTTAAGTATTTTTTGAGCTATTATTATGAAGTATTATATTTCTAATGATAAAACCACAGCACAATCATCGCAGTGAAAAAATATTCTGTATGGCTCTGGTACATTCATCAAAAGATAACGGGATTTCAATATAGTAAAAAGGATACAGGTGATCTGCCATGGAGAAAAATGAATTTTTACTCATCAACGATCTCATTTTTCAATTGCATACGGCTTCTTCCCTCACCCAGGTAAGAACCATCTTCCTGCAGCGGCTGAGGGCAATCATCCCCTACAGCTATGCCAGTTTTTTCACAACCTGTGAGCAGGATGGACGCATCATGCTCACGGATCCGATCTGTAATCCGCCCACTTTTGTCAAAGCAGAGCAGCAATATCTGGCATTGGCAGACGTTGACCAGACCAACTGGATCCTCTATTCTACAGAAACTGCTCTGATCCGTGAGAGTGAGCTCATCGACGACCGCCATCGCCTGTCCTCGCCGGTCTATCGCAAATGTTACAGTCATTACAATATCTATGACACGCTGCAGATGAGCATCATCTATGAACACCGGGCCTACGGCGTCATCACACTGTACCGCACCAGGGAGGACGGTCCCTTTTCCGCCGATGAAAGAATCTATCTGCGCGCTTTCAGCAAACACTTAAACTATATCTTCTATCGCCACACCTCAGAGCCAGAACCGGAAGACCATTCCACGCGAATATCAAAGCTGGCCGGCTCCTACCACCTGACCCGCCGGGAACAGGAAATCCTCGGCTATATTTTCGACGGCCAGAACAATCAGGAAATTCTGGAGCACATTCCCATCACAGAACATACCCTGTTAAAGCATATCCAGAATATCTATCGAAAATTCCAGGTGTCAAACCGATGGGATCTGCTGAAATATAAATAGTTATCAGATGACAGCACATCGCCCAGCCGAAGACACATTCTGACCGCTTCAGTCAGGATTGAACTTACACCGGAACACTCATCTCCCCGATCAGATTATGCCTGTCCCAGGTCAGAGAGAAATCAAGTGCATGACCGAAATCAACCAGGCGGTCCACGCCGGCCACCTTTGCCTCATGTAATCGCTCTTTCAGCTTTTCCTGATCGAGTCCATAACAGGTCAATGTCTGGCACCTGCGGTCCAGAACCGGAAAAAGTCCCCCCGGAGTCTCCCCCTCCGCTTCTAAGAAAAAGCCTCCGGGAACTGTCCGTTCCCACATACCCGGATGAAGAGTCCGTACTTCAACACGTAAAATCCTGTTATCTTTCTTTCGGATGGGAGAATTATTTTCCTCGTATCCTGCCTGAATACCAACTTCTCCTGACAGCCGATGATCCATCGTCCCGCCCCGGATTATCGCCACGTCCGAATAAGAGGCTGCCAACATCAGTGCCGCATCCAGCTTCTGCACGGCCACCGAGGCCGGCACGATATACTGCCTCTCATCCAGCAAACGCTGCACTGCTGTCCAGAATCGCTCTTTCGCCAGCTGCACCTCATCGTGTGTCCCTACCCAGTACAGAATCCGCGGGGAGGAACATGCATTCTGATCATTCAGATAAGTATCATTATAAAAATCCTTCGCCAGAAGATCTGCCTCTGACGTATCCAATACGGTCTTCGCACTTAATATCGCGGCGGAAAACCGCGTCCCAAAACAAATGTCTGTTGCTTCCGGCTTCAACTGCACTTTTCGAATCGCGGCAATGGAAGCGTCCGTCCCCCACAATACCCGAACATCGCAAAGGTCGGTAAGCACCTGATTTACATCCATATCATGATCATATCTGCACAGAATGATACGGCCGTCAAATATCGGACAGGATTCCCGGATAATCTTCCCCATTACTTCCATGACAATCTGCTCCTGCCTGGTCCCTTTCCGCGGAAGCCGGACAATGCAGGAATTTCCTGCCAACAGTCCGGACACCAGAGAAAATGCAAAAAGCATCGGCATGTTGGATGAGGCAAAATGCAAACTTACACGCCTGCCAATACACGAATTTTCCGGGCTGGTATATTCCCGCCGCAACAGCTCCAGATGCGCCCGTCGGCACCAGAAAGCAAAGGACATCAGATCTGACATCTTTCTGGCCTCCGGATGACAACGCAAAGTCCGGGAAATTCTGTCCAGAAATTCTATGGTATCTTCCTCAAACGGCGACAACGGCGGCTGCTGTCTTATAGAAGTGCACTGCTGTGCTGTGCCCAGAAGCCAGGAAATCTTCTCTATTGTCTGCGAAAGCGGTTCTGTTATCATTTTCACATATACCTTTCAGACTTATATAAATTATAGCAAACAAACTAAGACAAACACTTTCCCTCTGTAATCACCCCGTCATCTCGCTGCATCCCCGGAGTTCTGCGTGTCTGGCACGCCCCAACACCTCGAAGTAAGCCCCTTTCCGTCCGCAGGGACAGTCGTCCACTCCCAGAATCCGCCCCTCATCCTCTGTCAGAAGACTGTGACCGGGGTAACTTTTCGGAAGCACAGACATGACCTGGATCAGTCCCGTCTCGCCTGTCCTGCAGAGAGAAAAATCCTGCGGTCTTCTGATCAGGACAGCCGAAAAATCGGAACAGTGCAGATTCCCGCAGGGACATTCCATAAAAATACTACCGCTCTGCTCCGCCATGCCGTAGTAATCCATCACATGCGCAATCCCACAGGTACCGGCGATTCTCCGCTTATATTCTGCCCTGGAGACCGCCTCATTTTCCAGCCTCTTCCAACCTCCGCCATGAACCAGAACAGCCTGGGACATATCGAAATGCAGTTCTTTCTCCTCCAGCACCTGCAACAGGTACTTCCATACGATATAAGTAAAACCAAACACCAGGAACTTCTGCCCGCCAAATCTTTCCAGGAAAGAAGAAACAGCCTCTATATCCAGAGACATGTTTTCATCTCTCAGCGCATAGGTACGGTGTGTCCCGAAAAGAGAAAAACCCAGGATTCCAGCCGTCCGCGCGGAATAATGATTTCTCTTTTTCACGGTGGCAGGACAATCGATGATCAGCATCGGCATCCTCTCCGTCCCGACAAAATCTCCTCCGATACTGGCCAGAGCCTGCTGCTGCCGGATTCTGGTTTCCCCGTCCAGTACAATCTGTGATCTCGCCTGCCCACCGGTTCCGGATGACGTGATAACTTTATAATCCTCCTGCCCTTCATCCAGGCTTGATAGCCGCAGCTTTTTAAAGAGTGTGACCGGGAGAAACGGGATACCCCCGTAATGAGTAATTTTTGACGCATCATAGCCCATGGCAGTTAACATGCGCTGATATGCCGCGCAGTGTTCCCTGTGATACTCTGTCAGATCCAGCATCTGCCGTGTCATCACAATATCTTTCCTCAGCTGATCATCCCTGAAAGGATGTTGTCGCATCTCCATCTGCCACCTCGTCACGCAAAAACTGCGGTCCTTTTATGCGAATAGATACAATCTTCTTCGTTGACCAATGCTATCCGTTTCACAGGTATACATCTCAATCTTATCTGCCCGAACTGCACTATCCCTGTTATACAATTCTCTTTAATTCCCCGTACAGAATTTTCCCTGCCGCATTTTTTGGAATCTGTTCCACCATGACTCCCGCAAATCCACGCCGGTTAATTTGCAGAATTTCTGCTAATTTGTCGGTCAACATAACGGATATGTCTGCATTTTCCGGTGTTCCATCCGGAATTTGTCCGGACCCTTTTAATCGGTTCACAGAGTCCCGCCCCACATAAACTGTCAGGCAATCATCCCGGCCATCGCACGCCAGATCAGATCCGGGATACTTTTCTCTGAGAATCTCCTCACAGGCATCCAGGCTCACCCGAATCCCAAATATTTTCACAAACCGCTTTTGTCTGCCTTCTATATAATAGTACCCATCTGTGTCACGTCTCGCCAGATCGCCGGTAAACAGCACGCCCTGCCTCACATCGCCGAGGAGAAGATCTTCCCGGCACTGCGCATAGCCGAGCGACACATTTTCCCCCTCATAAACCAGTTCGCCAATCTGATCTGCACCGGTAATAGTTTTGCCGTTCTCATCCAGAAGGCAGAATCTGCCGCCCGGGATCGCCATTCCAATACTTCCCGGCTTTTCCAGACTCTGTTCCGGCGGCAGATAAGCCATCCGGGCAGTCGCCTCGGTCTGTCCGTACATCACATAAAAGGCGATTCCCTGCTGCCTGGCCCAGATCGCCACTTCCCTTTGAAGCGCAGGTGGCAGCCTGCCGCCCGCCTGAGTCATTGTCCGCAGAGAGGGAATCCTCCTTTGAAAAGCATGGATTTTCCTTAATATTTCATACGTGTAGGGAACACCGCCAAAGCTTGTCGCCTTCTGGATTTCCAGGAAATCCCAGAATTCTTTTTGCACAAGACTGGCGGTCGTCAGCAGCACACAGGCTCCCGCCAACAGATGACTGTTTATAACAGACAGGCCGTATGTGTACTGCATCGGCAGCGTCGTAACCGGACGCTCGCTCTGATCCAGCTGCAGATATTCACAGATGGACTCCGCATTTGCCATAAGATTCCGATAGCTGAGCCGTACAATCCGGGGATCTCCGGTGCTCCCGGAGGTCGCCAGCAGCAGCCCCAGCTCAGGATAAAGCGGACAGGATTCACATCCGGTTTTCCACAGGATATAACCATACGCCTCGTATACCTTTTGCTTCACGTACAGGGCATGCCCTTCCTCTCTTTCAGCCCATTCCTCAGAAGCCCAGATATAAGCCGGTTGATAAATCTCATAAAAATGCGCCAACTGTCCCTGCTGCAGAGCAGTATCTAACAAAAGGGGCACCAGTCCATTTCCCAGCGCCCCAAGGTATCCCACAACCGCTCCCGGTTCATTTCTGCACATACAGAATATCAGAGATCGTTCCGAAATCGCTTTACACATCTCTGCCGCACGCTGCTGCAGATCACCATAGGTGACCATCACGCCCTCATCTGACAGCAACGCCGGTCTATCTTCAGGTTTTTCACTAAGCCTAAAAATATCTCTCATGACAGCTAAATATCCACACCCATCTTCCGCAGGATTTCAATGCCGAGACTATATTTGCTGAAGGACGTGATATCCAGCGTCCCAAATGTCACGCCAAACTTATCCTCCAGTTCCGAAACCATCTCAATGTGAGTGATGGAATCCCACTCCGGATACCGGTTGTAAACCAGTACATCATCATTGAGTTCTTCCTCTTTCGCTCCGAGATTCGATTTGACTATTTTATTATATTTTTCCAGATTCGTCACTCCGTCATGACCTCCCTGTCTATATTTTCAGCGTGAGAATGCGCCAAAGCGCATCCTTCCTTAATTCAATCTGCATACGCATACTGCTTGCACCCGGGCTTACAGGGGAAACCTGCGTTCAAACTCTGCATACTTGAGCTTACAGCGGAAACCCGCGTTCAAACTCTGCATACTTGAGCTTACAGCGGAAACCTGCGTTCAAACTCCTCCTGCAGCTTCTCGCGGAACTGCGGCGCTGCGATGGCAATCAACTGCTTTGCCCGGTCCCGCAGCGAACGGCCATGCAGCTGAGCAATACCGTACTCCGTCACGACATAATTCACATCGCACCGGGAAGTTGTCACCGCTGCTCCTTCCGCAATAAACGGAACAATCCGGGATACGCTTCCCTTTGCCGCAGTGGCCGGCATCGCCATGATGGTCCGTCCCCCTTTTGACATATTCGCTCCACGGACAAAATCCACCTGGCCGCCGACACCGGAAATCTGTTTCAAGCCCACCGACTCCGAGCATACCTGGCCCATCAGATCCACTTCCACACAGGAATTAATGGATACTACATTGTCATTCTGACAGATGACACGGGGGTCATTCACCCAGTCTACTGATTTTAATACAACCATGGGATTATCATTTACATAATTGTACAGGCGATCTGTCCCCATCAAAAATGTCGCCACACATTTTCCGCGCTCCACCTGCTTGCAGGCATTCGTCACCACGCCGGCCTCCAGCAACTCCACCACGCCGTCCGAAAACATTTCCGAATGAATTCCCAGATCTTTTTTATCCTTTAAAAACAGCAGAACAGCATCCGGAATTGCTCCGATTCCAAGCTGCAGACAGTCACCGTCATGTACCAGAGAAGCAATATTTTCTCCGATTTTTCTCTGCACCTCACCGATTTTCGGCGGCGCCAGCTGAATCAGCGGCGTATCCTCCGCCACGATGTAATCAAGCTCGGAAATGTGAATAAAATTGTCTCCCATCACCCTGGGCATGTTTTTATTAATCTGCGCAATCCTAAGCTTCGCACACTCTGCCGCCGGCTTTGTATAATCACAGGAAATACCGAAAGAACAATAGCCATGCTCATCCGGTTCGCTCACCTGAAGCAGGATTACATCCACCGGTAGTGTCGTGCGAAACAGTTCAGGCGCTTCCGAAAAGAAAACCGGCGTAAAATCGCCGCGCCCTTCAGCAATAGTAGCTCTGGTAGAACCGCCAAGGAATAATCCGTTGTGGCGAAAATGCTCCGACATCTCAGGTGCACAGTATCCCGCCTTTCCCATGGCTATCATATGTACCACTTCTACATCTCTGTATCCGAGCCGGTCCGCATTGGCCACCATGGTATCCGTCAGAATCACCGGTTCCCCACACGCGTGCGCTACCACAACGCGGTCACCGGATTTGATATGTGCCACAGCCTCATCCGCCGTGCACAGCTTATCCGCGTATCTTTTTTTCCAATCCATATCTGATTCCCCTTTTATAATATGATGATGTTGGAGGCAATAATCCGTACAGATAATGATACCTGCGGGTTACAAAGTCTTGAATCGAACCGCATGCGCTCCATTTATGAGCCGTTTTGCATAAGTTCAATCACGATATCAATCCGTCCAGAAATTTCTGTACGTTCTCCCAGGCCTCCGCCCCGCAAACAGTAATCCTTCCGCAGGCTCCATAATTCTCCGGCACCCTGGCACAGGCCGCGCTGCATCCGCATAAAAGAATTACGATATCCGTATCTTCTCCCGCGTTGTAAATGAACTGAATCTCCGGATACTGATCAATCATCCTGCGCGCAAAGGCTCCACGGTCATAGCGGGGATTGCAGCCGCCGCAAAACCGGATATTCGCCGTCACTGCTCATGCCTCCGCTTCAGAATCTCCCGCATATCCGCAATCAGGTCATCGCTGACGCCCGTCACCAACACAATATCCGCCAGTTCAGGAAATGCTTCCTGTAATACAGTTTTCACAGTCTGTTCCATTGTAAGCTCCGCCGAAGGGCAGTTATTGCAATGTCCGATCAATCGGACATGCAAAACTTCCCCTTCTAGCTTTACCACCTGAATATCACCTTCATGATGAGCAAGTTCCGGACGAACCTTCTCGTTCAGGACCTGCTCTATTTGCTGTAAAGTCATTCGCCACTCCCATCCATAACAGTTCAGCACCCCAAATTTCGCTCACGGCTGAACTGTTACTCAATATGTGCAATCGCTTTCGCCAGCTGCTTCTTATACCCAAGGTTACCCTGTCTCTGGATCATAATCCGCTGTGCCTGCGGAGATCCTGCACCGTGCATGGACTCTGTCCGGTAGCCGACTGCCGCTGTGCCAAGCGCCATATTCTCGATCAGGCGAAGTATGCGCAAGCGGTTCTCTGTGGATACTCCGTCCACGCCTTTCAGATATTTATCCACGTATTTGCCCAGTTTCGGATCGCGGAAATCCTTCTCGGACGGAGCAGTAACCATGATACCTCCGGCAATGTCTTCCGCAAGGCGGACAATCTCATAAGGGAATCTGGTGACATTCTGTTTGCAGACATTGGCCAGAAGCAGATCGATCATATAGTTGCCTGCCTCTGTCGGATACCCCTCCGCAGAACATGCAATTCCGCAGCAGTACAAGGTCTCGTTCAAATGTATCATCTCAATCAGCTTATCCTTTATATGAGAAGCTTTCTGCGCGCCATTGTACTCCGCCGCAACTGCAGCCGCTCCGATCAGGACATCACCCACGCCTACCTTGCATCCGCCATAGGACTGCCGATGATATCCGGCAAAACGCTCCACCAGCATACCTGCGTACTCCGTCTCTCCATTTAAGAAAATACGGTCATTGGGGACAAATACATCATCAAAAATTGTCAGGGCTTCCACGCCTCCAAACTCAGGATTTCCCACATCCATGGAAGAGCCCTCCAGCTTCCGGGTATCACAGGACTGACGGCCGATAATCATAAACAAACCCTTTGTATCCAGCGGAACTGCAAAGGATACCGCATAATCCTTATCATCCGGACCCATGGAAATCGTGGGCATCACAATTACCTCGTGAGAATTGCAGATGCCGGTCTGATGTGCCTTCGCTCCGCGAACAACAATACCGTCCGGACGGCGCTCCACCACATGCAGATAGAGATCCGGATCTTCCTGCGCATGAGGCGCTTTGGAACGATCTCCCTTCGGGTCTGTCATGGCTCCGTCCACTGTCAGATCATTTTCCTGACAGTACATCATAAACTTTTTTAAAATTCTCATGGTAATTTGTGCCGTACTTCTGATCCACCTCATATGTAGTTGAATATTCCGCATTGAACGCATCCATTCCGACACAGCGCTGGAAACACGCCGCTGTCTTCTGCCCGCAGAGCCGCTGCATCTTGACCTTATTTTTAAGATCCTCCGTACTCTGATGGATATGGGTGAAACGGTTGATCCTGCTCCCGGTGAACGGGGATGTCACTGTCATCAGATCCGCATGCTCAGGATCCTGTGCCAGATCATAAGTCATACGGACGGAATTCAGAGACGGCCGCAAAATAGGATTGTCTACCGGATTTTCCACTTTCTCACCAAACATGTATATTTCCATGTTGATCCTGCGGATGCTTTCAATATACTCCTCGCCTGTCATAAGTGCCATTGCTTTCTCCTCCTTATATTGATTGGTGTTCCTTATCTGATACCCATCATTATACCCGGAGTGATGCGTTTTTGCAACCTTTCATTTGATGCATTTTTGCAATCTTTAATCTTCCATAAGGCCCATTGCCTTATAGCGCTGGCGTTTTCTCACAAACGTAGAGCTGTCGATACCGAGACTGTCCGCCGCATCACGGATGTTATGATACCTGGCAAAAGCCAGATTCATATAATAAGCTTCCAGTCTGGCGGACTCATATTTCAAATCACTGCACTGCTTATGTACAGAAAATGACAGCATCCCTTCATCGCCGTCCTCATGCCCCGTTTTCTGCATAAGATAATCCGAAAGCACAACAGATGATGCGCCTGCTCCCCCTGCAGAGTCCGCAAGCAGCAGATCTGATTCATCCATCAAATTGCCTTCGCTGACAATCGCCGCCCGCTGCACCAGAACCCGAAGCTCCTGAACATTTCCCGGCCAGTCATACTCCAGAAGTCTCTGATAACACTGTCTGGAAAACTTCTTTTTTTCTCCTGTCTGACGGTTATATTGCCGGATAAAATGTTCCGCCAGCGGAATAATATCATCTCTCCGCTCCCGCAGCGGAGTAAGTTCTATGGAAAAAGCAGAAAAACACTGCAAAATCTCCTCTCTTACTAACTCTTTCTCCCTCAACACAATCATGGGTTCCAGGCTCGACACGATAAACCGGACATCCAGCCGCCGCAGTATGCCTTCCCCCATCACACAGGAGCCGCTGTGCAGCAACGCCAGCATCCTGTCCTGCACCGATACCGGCATCTGATCAATATCCTTCATATAAATGGTTCCGCCGTCCGCACTCTCCAGCACCCCCATATGGTATTCCTGCGTTCCTGCATCCTCGTACCCGAACAGGTAGCCGACCAGATTATCCTCCGGTATAACAGACCAGTCAATGACAAGAAAAGAATACTCTCTTCTGGCCGACTGCTGATGAATATAATGAGCCAGCGTTTCCTTTCCGACACCGCTTTCCCCCGAGATCAGAACTGGTGTATTCAGAGCGGAAACCCGCTCCGCCAGACGAACCATGCGCACGCTTTTCTCATCGACAGCGACCACCGATACACCGCCGCCCAGCTCCTGCTCCAGCCTTCTGATTTCATTCGCATACTCGCGGTTTAGCGCCATCACGCGCCGCAGCTCTCTTCGTATAGAGTATATCTCCGTGATTTCTCTCACAATGGTAACTACCATGATAATGTGTCCCCGGTCCTCCGCGTTCTCGTATACCGGAGAGCTGATTATCACGGCACGCTTTCCTGTCCGGAAGCTCTGCTCAATCGTTATACTTTCTCCGTTCTCCAGAACAGACAATGTACCGCTGGCGGAAACTACTCCGTTTTCCACCAGAGTCCTCATATTCTTCCCGATCATCTCCGCCCGAAGCAGACCGCTGATTCTTTCGTACGAATGATTCAGGTAAACCGTATTCGCTTCATTGTCTGTTATGTATATGCCATCCTGGCAGTGCTCCAGGATGGCATCAAGATAATCCTGTTCCATAAGCAACGTTTCTTTCATGTATCACATCTCCCTGGCGATGCATTTTTGCATCAATATATACCCAGTATACAGGAGAACTACAGGAAAAGCAACACTGTTTTCCGCCTGAGATACGCTGTAAAACGTCAGTTCAGAATCATCCTTTTTTACTGAAAACTCTCCGCAAACTTCTGCTTTGCCTCTTTTACCTTCTTTGACTCCGCAGCCGGTGTCTCATAGAATCCTCTGGAATGCATCATATTGAATACATCTTTCTGGATGCTGTGCTCCTGCTCCAGAATATGAAGCATCGTCGTTCTGACCTGGTCGTGTACACACTCGTTGGCAAAGCTGTTAAACTTCTCTGTCGTCGCCTTCTCTGTAGAAAGGCCATCACTTAAAATTTCTTTATCTGTAAACTCCTGCATGTTCCGCACCTCCTACCGCAACTGCTCATACAAAGCATTGAAATGTCCCTGATGCTGTTCCGAAATCCGCTCGTACTTCTGCTTGATTTCCACATCATCCGTCTGCTTTGCCAACATTTTAAATTTTTTGGTCAATAATTCTTCGTCTGCAAGTAAATCGTTGATTGCAGCCAGTTCTTTTTCTGATAACTGATCCATACCGTTCCTCCTTGTAATGTTTCTGTTTACAAAGTTAGTATGCCGGAAAATGTATCATTTATTCAAAAATTCTTTGTTGCTCTTCCGCTTTCTTCCCACTTTTTTTACAGCTGCAATCAACAAAATCACTGCCGCCAAAAAAGCCGCCGCCAAAAGAAACATTCGACTGTTATCGCCTGTCTCCGGATGGTCTTTCGCCGGGCTTTCCACATCGATTGACTGCTTCGCATCATTAATGTCGGAGTGCGACGCAATCTTTGTATCGCCGTAGTACAGATTCTCGTACCAGACAAGAGTCGCGCCACCCAGTTCTGATGCATCAAAAGCAAACTCAACATCCACCGTGCCGGAGCTTTCTTCCGGTGTAAAAGTTACTTCCGCAGTTATTTTCCTGCCATTAATTTCCACTGCCTTTCCAGTCTCCCTGTTCATCACAGTACCGGAAGCCTTGTACTCAAGCCCGGGGATCAGGTTCTCATAGGCGATGGTATCAACTACGGTGACCTTACCAGCGGAAACTGTCTTATTCCCGGTGCTCTTTTCGACAGCTGTTGTACCGATCTCCGGTATGTATATCACCTGCTCTTCATCCTCGATATCCTCATGTTCTGCAACCAGAATATCATTGTAGTACAGATATTCGTAAGCAACCAGACTCCTGTTCTCAAGCCCGGTACCGTCAAACACAAACATCACAGTAACTTCACCATCTGCTGCCGCCGCTGTAAATTCCGTGGAAGCAGTAACGGTATCGCCGCCCACAGCAAGCACCTCCCCGGTTTCTTTATCATACAGAGTTCCTTTCACCGTGTAGTTGACTCCCGGCTGCAGATTGGTGTAAGCCACAACATCGTTAACGATAATCTTATCATCCGCGTAAGAGATATGTTCCTTTGTCTCAGAGTCTGTTGCTGTCGTGCCAATCCCGGGGATATAGTCAAACTGCTCTTCATCCGCAAAATCTGTATGTCCGGTCACCAGAAAGTCGCCAAGGTACAAACGCTCAAACGCAACCAGGGTAGAGCCGGACAATCCCGACGCGTCAAAGGTAAACACTACTTCCACTGTGCCGTCCGGGGATTCCGGTGTGAACCCGGCCGTAGCAGTAACAGTCTCACCGTTAATTGCCAGCGCCTCTTTCGTATCCGCATCCATCAGTGTCCCAGTCACCACATAGGTATAGTTCGGGGACAGGTCTGTATAGGCCACAGTATCTGTTACCGTAACAGTATCACCCGCATAGGACACATGAATGTTTGTCTCAGAGTCAATCGCTGTAGTGCCGATCCTCGGCAGGTACACTGTCTGATCAGCATCGCTGATATCCGCATGTACCCCGACTTCCACATCCTTGTAAGCCAGGCTCTCGAACGCTACGAGAGTTTTAGAATCGAGAGACTTTGCGCTCACAGTAAACTCTAAAGCCACGCTCCCGCAGGTCTCTTCTGCCGTAAATATCTTAGCTGCAGTCACAACCTCACCGTTGTCATCCAGAAAATACTCCCCGGAGGACTTGTCAATCAGGATACCGGTGATTGTGTACTCCCTGCCCGCAAGAACATTCTCATAAGTGACCACATCCTCAATTGTGATCTCCTCATCGGAGTTTGCCACGTCAGTGCCGCTTGCCAGGTCGCTTGCGTTGGTCTGCACTTCCGGGAATACCACGGTCTGCCCTTCATCAGTGATGTCCTCATGTTTCGCCGCTGCTTTGCTGTTCACATACAGAGTTTCAAAGGATACCACACTGTGTCCGGCCAGCCCGGAAGCATCAAAAATATAGGTTACATCAACCGTTCCGTCATGCCCTGTTGTTGTAAAAGTAGTCGATGCCGTCACTTCATTGCCATCTGCATCCAGAACTGCTTCCCCGGTCCCGGCATCCATCAGGACACCCGTCAAAGTAAACTCCTGCCCGACAGGAAGGTTGGTGTAGGTAACAGTATCCGTAAGGGTCACTTCCTCATCCGCTTTTGCGATGTGGTCTGCCGTCTCAGAATCAGCCATGGATGTTGAGATATCAGGGAAGTACTCTGTCTGTGCCTCATCTGTAATATCCGTATGGGCAGCGTAGGTATGGCCATTGCGCTCCAGGGTTTCAAAAGCGACCGCTGTCGTTGCAGCCAGCTTCACACCGGAAAACACGAAAGTTACTTCCACGGTTCCAGACCTTTCTGCAGGTGTAAAGGTTGTGGATGCCGTGATGTCATCTCCATTATCGTCGGTCACCACTTCCCCCGTCTCCTGGTCATAAAGGGTACCTGTCATGGTATACTCCCTGCCAGTCAGAAGGTTCTCATACGTTACACTATCAACAACTGTCACATCACCGTCTGCACAGGTTACATTGGTACCGCTCTTATCATCCTGCACTTCTGTCCCGATCTTTGGAATCAGAATCTGCTGGTCTGTGTCGTCCGGATCCTCATGGCTCGCCACGATCCTGCCGTTATAGTACACATCCTCATAAACTACCAGCGTACGTCCTTCCAGCCCGGTACCATCAAAAGTGAAAGTCATCAGCAGCGTGCCGCTTCCCTCATCTGCGGACAATGTACTGGTTGATGTGATTTCCTGCCCGTTTACCAGAAGCTTCTCCCCATTCTCTGCGTCATAAATGGTACCTGTTACAGTATATTCATACTCCGCATCAATATTTTCATAAACGACCAGATCATAAATAGTAATGCTATCATCCGCATAGGATGCTTTCTCGCTTGTTTCAGAATCAGATGCTGTTGTCCCGATCTTCGGGAAGTGAACCGTCTGCCCTTCATCCGTGATATCTTCATGCACAGCATAGATAACGTCGTTCCGTTCCAGAGTCTCAAACGCCACGACACTTGTGCCGGCCAGCAGGCTGCCATCAAAGGTGAAAGCCAGCGTGACGGTCCCGGAGGACTCTGCAGCCTTAAAGCTGGTGGTGGCAGTTATGGCATTCCCGCCCGCATCTGTCAACGGTTCCCCTGTCTCCTGGTTATATAACGTACCGTTTACCGTATAAGTCCTGCCGGTCTTTACATTGGTATACTCGACCACATCAAAAACCGTCACATCTTCATCCGCATAAGATACATCAATCCCTGTATCTTCATCTGCAGCAGTCGTCCCGATCCCTGGGAAATAAATGGTCTGTTTCTCATCTTCCATATCAGTATGAGAAGCAATCAGATCACCCGTAGAATCATACAAATACTCATAAACTACGATGGTATGGCCGGCAAGTTCTGCAGAATCAAAAATGATCTCAACGTCCTCTGAACCAGTTTTCATAGAAGTGGTGAATTCTGTCGTCGCAGAAATCTCGCTGCCATTCTCATCCGTGATCACAGTGGATGTATCCTTATCCATAAGCTTTGTAACCAGTGTATAAGTTTTGCCCTTAACCAGCCCAGTGTAATCAACGGTGTCAATCAGAATGGTTTCTTCCCCGGCGACAGCATAATGCGTACCGCTGTCTTCATCCTCAGCAGAAGTGCTGATCGCGACTGTCGGATCAGAGACAGTACCCATTTCCACTGTGTATCCATCCCGTGTAATCGTGACGTTAAAGGAAACCAGCGACATGCCCTCATTAGCGTCACATTCCAGCTCCTGCACGGTATAGGTATCATACGGCAGGGCTCCCATGTCATCATCAACCTCGACATTCTCACCCTTTTCGTTCGATCCGAACCACAGACCGGATCCCGGCTCCCCGCTGTTCGTGTTACAGGAATGGGCATAAAAGCCAGACTCTGAGGAATAGTACCCGTTAGCATCCGTCCAGATAATGTGGCTCTCGCCTGTTGTATTGGATGTGATAGAAAACTTGCAGTTTGCCAGCCGTTCCTGGGAATCCTCATCCGCTTTCGTGAATGCGAAATCACCACGTTTTACAAGGTTAAGGATAGAATCCTGTTCCCCTGTCATGTCAACAATGACACCGTCTTCCCTGATCTCAAAGGTCTGGGATAACACACCTTCTGCCAGATAGCCTGCCGGTTCCTCCGATTCGTCGATCCGATAACTGCCATAAGGCAGAAGATCAGATGCAGTTGAAGCATAGCCGGTATCATCTGTTATAAGTGTCGCAACAACTTCACCCGGCTCGTAAAGCGTCCCATCTACTAAAACTGCATACTCAGACAGGTTCGTGATCGAAAATGTGGCGCCGCCTAATGTTGCACCGCCTTCTGCAAGCGCATCACCGGACTACAGGTCACGTTTATAGATTTTCACACCGCCACGGATTATGTCATTTTTGATTGAGTTTCCTGTGTTTGTCATATCGACGATCACGCCATCTTCTTCGATCTCGAATTTCTGCGTTACCACACCTTCATTCATATAACCTTCCGGAGCTTCCACTTCTACAATTTCATACGTGCCATAAGGAAGGGCATCATCTGCCGTAGTCGCAAAACCATCCTCATCCGTTTTAAGGGTCATCACGACCTCACCGGGTTCGTAAGTCTTGCCATTTACCGCAACTGCTTCCTCAGATCTGTTTACGATATCAAATATCGCATTTTCCAGGGTGGCATCACCCTGCGGGGTGGTATAGGTTGTCTCGTGGTCACGCTTCTGAATCATGACGCCGCCAGCCTTGACAACTTCCGAGACAGCGTACTCATTGCCGCCGGTCAATTGTGCCATCTTGTCACTCTGTAAAATCCGGGAGAAATAAACCGTGCCTTCCGTCACTTCGCCGTCTTCGTCAGTATAGCTCATTCCTTCCAGCAGGTAGCCTTCCGGGGCGGAAGTTTCCTCTATCACGATTGTACCGACCGGAAGAACTTCATCACCATTCTGGTTGTAGTATAATGCATCGCTCCCGCTTACCAAAAATTCATCTGCCAATTCAGCATAATATTGCGTCGCCTTATTACCAGAAGAATTTGTATAGGATACCTTTTTTGTCTCGATCACCCACGTTCGCCATGCATCGCTCTCTTTCAGCTTGCCGGACCTGATTGCCGCATTCAGTTCATCAACCGTATCATACTCTATGGTATCATAGTATTTGATGGTAAACTGTGCACCGGCCAATGAGGCATCTCCTTCTGCTGCAGACTCGCCGGTCTCGCTGTCGATCTTGGTCAGTGTGACCGCCAAAGAATCATATGTAGACGGCTCTATAGATTCCACTGTTTTTACATAGGCAGAAGTGGAAGCAGAACCGGCCGTCACACTTACGGAATATGTCCTGGTATCAAGATCAAATCCCTTTGATTCCGCAGTTTCCTTTACGGTGTAAGTGCCGGTTGCCAGCTTGTCAGACTTAGCATAACCGTATTTACCATTGGAAGACTCCACGGTAGTCAGCGTCTGCACCAGTTCACCGCTGGAATCGTAGATCCCGTATTTTGCTCCGTCATAACTGTAACAGCTGTTATTATCCGTGATATCGGGATTGTCGGAATACTTATAGATTTCGATATAGCCGTACTTTACCTGATCTGTAGAGCTTACAGAGTATGTCCCTTCTGCTTTCACAGAGACCTCATATTCTGTATCATCCACCCAGTATCCGGCAGGCGCAGAAATTTCTTTTACAGTATAATCGCCAAAATACAGTTTTCCGGATGACGCTTTTCCGCTGCTGTCAATCGTTATCTGCTCAACCAGGTTGCTATCCTCATCATAAATGCCATAGACAGCTCCTTCCGCTGTCGTAGAAACATTCAGCACACCGGAATTGTCGGCCGTCTTTGTTACCGTGATCTTCCCTGTATGCATCGGCTCTGTGCTTGTCACTTTGGTCGTTTTATCACCTGTAACCTCAACTGTATACGTAGTCATATCCAGGTCAAAACCTTCCGAGGCTGTCACTTCCTTCACATAGTACGTACCTTCCACCAGTTCTACCTTATTTGATTTGCCCGAAGATGTTGTAGTGAGTGTCTCCTTGCGGTTCGTATCGCTGGCAGCATCAGACATGGATTCATAGATACCATATACCGCGCCTTCCAGAGAGTAATAATCATTGTCCTCGTAGACATCCTCGTCTTCCGGCTCTTTATAAACATACACGCCGCCTGTATCCGCATATTCCCAGCCCAGGATATCCTGTAATCCACTGTTTATAACCAGGTAGATCACAAAAGCGTCCGTCACATTATCGTCCTTATAGGCTGCGTCGATTTTTCCGCGCGTCGTATCATCGTAGCCATCTACCTTTTCCAGGTTTTCCCATCCTCCAACATAATGTCGGTAATAAGTCTGGAATGCCGGCTCTGTGCCATCCAGCGCCGCCGTTGCCGATCCGGTATATAATTCTGCCAGCAGGATATGCGCCAGCACGTAATACCGTGAAGCAGTCATCTCCGTGCCGTTATACCAGGTATCCGGCCACATGGATTTATCAAAACCAGGACATCCATAGCTGTAATATGCAGCGATTCGGAGCAGTTCCGCTTTGTAAGCTTCCGAAGCACCGGAAAGTGATGTGATATAATCTTCAATATCATACCGTTTCAGATATGTGCCGTTTGCCGGGCCGTTATATTCCGGCTGAAGGCAATATGCTTCATTCCCGTCCAGTGTGCGGTAACGGGTGTTATATCCTGCATAGTAAATAATTTTGCCCTTTTTGTATGTGGCATAATCAGAAGCCGAACTGAGGAGACTTATCGCCTCGCGAGTGCTAAACAAACTGATAACTGAGGACTCCTCCTCTCTTAGTATCTCTACATCTTTTTCAGCCTGGGCTTTCTCCTCCTCCGTCTGCTCATGGTATATGACCGAGATTGTGACATCCTCCGCCGGCATAGTGAAGCATGCTGTATACTCATCCTTCCAGGAATCCGCAAACTTTTCACCTTCTGATGTTTCCATAATCAGGCGAAATCCGAGGAATTCTGAATCTTCTATGACGACGGTAATTGTCTCACCCTCCTCATAAAAATAAACATCCTCTTCCGCCATACGGTCATCCGCGTTTTTTAGGGTCAGAGTGCCTCCTTCTGCCTGTTTCAACGTTACGGTATAGCTTTGCCCTTCGCTATCCGGAACGCCTGTTGAAATCTCCCCGGATTCTGTAACAGTGACTGTTTCTGATTTCTCTTCTGTCTCCGTTTCAATGTCAGTCTCTGACTCAGATTCCGTTTTCGTCTCCGACCCCGGTTCCGTTTCAATCTCTGTTTCTGTTTTTGATTCTGTTACCTCTTCTGTTTCTGTCTCTGTCCCTGATTTTGTTTCTTTTTCTGTTTCTGTCTCCGGCTCCGTCTCGTTTCTGTTTTCTTCAGCCGTAGTCGTTTCAGTCGCGAACACATACCCGCCCGAAAAAGCCGGCACCGCGGCAAAAACCATTGCCAGCGCGATAATGCTGGTAAGAAGCCGTTTCCAAATGTGTTTCCTTTTCATAAAAACCATGGCGCATTCTAAGAATGTACGCCTTCCTCCTCTCTGCTGATTGTCTTAAAAAATGACAAAAAAATGGTGCAAAGCCTGATCATAGTTCAAAAGCTTTGCACCCCGTATTTCATTTTAAAGTAACTGATTATAAATGGTTTGTTTCCTCTTTCGGGTCATGGGTCTCTATATACTCGATGATATCAAGAATTTCACTGCTGTCCAGGCCCTTCTCTCTGAGTTTTCTGATCAGATTTACGATCTCTTTCCCTGTCATATACTCACCCACTTTCCATCACCACCTTTCGATGGTAAAATTATACCACAGCGCATAGCCTCTCTTCAATTGTCAAGGTTCATTTTCTCTCTCACGAAAAATGAAAAAGTAAATTCTACTTTTGCATTCAATAGTGGATTTTAGTTT
>JAJQAD010000178.1 GCA_021204005.1 Clostridiales bacterium | reverse complement strand
GCCATGAACACCAACATGTATGAGAACCCGGTGCTTCAGGATAACCTGGAAAAGCTGCGCTCCTACGGAAAAGAGATTATCGAACCGGCCAGCGGAATGCTTGCCTGCCGCGATGTCGGCAAGGGAAAGATGCCGGAACCGGAGACCCTGTTTCAGTATATTCTGCGAACCGTTGCAAGAGAAAAAGATCTGGACGGGAAAAAGATACTGGTCACAGCGGGTCCAACGCAGGAGACCATCGACCCGGTCCGTTATATTACAAACCACTCCACTGGAAAGATGGGATACGCCATCGCGCAGGAGGCGATGCTTCGCGGTGCCGAGGTGACTCTTATCACCGGACCATGTGCTCTGGAGCCGCCGATGTTTGTCGACGTATGCCCGGTTGTATCAGCACAGGATATGTATGAAGCTGTGACATCCCGTCAGCAGGAGACGGACATCATCATCATGACGGCGGCGGTGGCAGATTACCGCCCGTCCACGGTCAGCGATGAGAAGATAAAGAAAACGGATGGTTCCCTTAGCATACCGCTGACACGAACAACGGATATTTTAAAAACTCTGGGAGAGCGGAAGAGACCGGGACAGTTCCTCTGTGGCTTTTCCATGGAAACCCGGAATATGCTGGAGAACTCCCGGGCAAAACTGGCGAAGAAAAATCTGGACATGATTGTCGCGAATAACCTGAAAGTCGCCGGTGCCGGATTCGGGACAGACACAAACGTTGTCACGCTCATTACGCCGGATTCTGAGAAGGAGCTGCCGCTGATGAGTAAGAGAGAAGTGGCAGCATGTATTTTGGACGAGATTACTCGTCAGAGGTAATGCTAAATTCATATGATGAAAAGCTAAGAACTTCCCTGCGGTTTTATATTGACCGCAGGGAAGTTTTGCTGGTGCGCCCGCTCGCGCGCGAAGTGTCGCAAGGCGAAATTTTATTTTATCTGTAAGAATAACCTATGTCTATCTTGTACAAAAATAAAAGTATATTTTTTGTATACATTTTTTACTATTTCTGGTTGAGTTAAAGAAAGAGAAATGCTATACTTTAAAACAAGCATTTTAATATTCTTATAGCTTACCGGAGTCTTTTTCCGAAAAGCGTGTGTCTAATGGTGTCGATGCCATTCTACATTTTATTACAGTTCGTATCTTAGAATGTTCAATGCTTAAATCGTAGAAAAGCAGAGGGGATTCTAAGAGAATGGCAGTCCTCTCATTAAAAAGGAGGACAAAGAATGGCAAAAAAGGAAGGACCGGAAGAGTATGATCTGGAGCGGGCCAGTTTTGAAGCAAGTCAGGTGCTTGGAATTCCGGTGAGAACGTATAAGGATCGTATTTTCCGTATGATTTTTAAAGAAAAGCGGGAGTTTTTGGAATTATATAATGCCATGAACAATACGTCGTATGATAATCCGGAAGGTTTGGTGGTGACTACGCTTGAAAATGCTATCTATATGGGCATGAAAAACGATGTATCGTTTATGTTTTACGACAGACTGGCGCTTTATGAACATCAATCATCTATTAATCCGAACATGCCGTTGCGGGATCTGTTTTACATGTCTTGTGTGTATTCCTGCCTTGTTCGGGATGAAAACTTGTTTGGCGAAAAACAGATTAAAATTCCAGAACCGAGGTTTGCTGTTTTCTATAACGGAACAGCCAAAGCTCCGGAGAAAGCGATACAATGTTTGTCAGATTCTTACATGAATCCTTCGGAATGTCCGGATTTGGAATTATAAGTGACTGTACTAAATATCAATGAAGGGTATAACTCTGAGCTGATGGAAAAATGCAGAACGTTGCAGGAATATATGATCCTGGTATCACGAATTCGTCATTACAGTGAGACTTTGCCGCTTGCAAATGCTGTGGAGGAAGCTGTAAATGAATGCATCAGGGAAAATATTCTGGCTGATTTTCTGCGCAAGAATAAAAGCGAGGTGATCCGGGTGGGCATTTTCGAGTATGATGAGGAAAAACATATGAGACAAATTCGAGAAGAAGGACGTGCATCAAAACTCACGGAACTGATTAGCTATCACCGGGCAAAGGGGTTATCTACAGAAGAAATCGCGGATATCCTTATGGAAACTCCGGAGCAAATACTGGAACTTGAAGAAAGTGAAATTACATAATGCGGATGTTTGCATCGCCTGCTTTTGGAACGAAAGCAGGCGTTTTTTCTGTTAAGGCTGAGAAAAAATAATATTGTTCTTTTTATATAAAATTTACATTTTTTATGAGTCAGACTTGCAATATACCCCAACGGGGTATATAATGTGTGCTGATGGATAGAGAAATATCAGATGATGGGTCAATTAAGTTAAAAGTCAATGAATCAGTGATTAGATATATGTCATCAATGGAAATACGGCAGAATGGAGGCTATTATGAGTGATGAGATCAGGATAATGAACAAACGAACTGAAAATACAGCAGATACAAAAAACATGGTGGAAAACACAACTGAGACGGAAAATCTGACAGAAATGGCTCCAGCATCGACAAATGCACAGGAAACCGCAGAAACCGCAATCTCCTGTAGCGCGTGCTCCACCTGCAAGAAGAAAGAGCGTACACCGGAAGAGTACAAAAGCCTGATGAACCGCTTAAGCCGCATTGAGGGTCAGGTGCGCGGTGTTAAGGGAATGTTGGAGCGGGATGCTTATTGTGTTGATATCCTGATTCAGGTTTCTGCCATCAATTCCGCGCTGAACAGTTTTAATAAGGAGCTTTTGGGGAACCATATACGCAGCTGTGTGGTGGAGAATGTCCGCTCCGGCAATGACGAGGTGATTGATGAGCTGGTAAAGACGATTCAGAGGTTAATGAAGTGAAGCGCTGCGATTGACGAACGGCAATCTGAATAAAAGCTTGCATTACAGAAAGGATTTTTATATGGAACAATACAATGTAACCGGTATGAGCTGTGCCGCCTGCAGCGCTCATGTGGAGAAGGCGGTACAGAAAGTGCCCGGTGTGACCAGCGTGGCTGTAAGCCTGCTGACAAATTCCATGACGGTGGAGGGAAACGCTTCCTCCGCGGACGTGATTGCGGCCGTATCGGCGGCCGGATACGGTGCGTCTCTGAAGGGAGGCGGCGCTGCCGGGACTGAGGAGGGAAGTGCAGGCGCGGATGCCGCTGCACTGGAGGATCACGAGACCCCAAAACTGTTAAAGCGGCTGATCGCGTCTGTGATCATTTTGCTCCCGCTAATGTATGTCTCGATGGGACACATGATGTGGAACTGGCCGCTTCCTGCTTTTTTAAGCGGTAACCATGTGGCGATGGGATTGTATGAGATGCTACTGACCATCCTTGTCATTGTGATCAACCAGAAGTTTTTTATCAGCGGTTTTACCAGCCTGCTTCACCGCGCGCCGAATATGGATACGCTGGTGGCCATGGGATCTGCTGCTTCCTTTGCCTACAGCACCTACGCGCTTTTTGCCATGACAGGCGCACAGCTGCGGATGGATATGGATGCGGTGATGACATATATGGATGAGTTTTACTTTGAATCCGCGGCGATGATTCTGACGCTGATCACGGTCGGAAAGACGCTGGAGGCTTATTCCAAAGGAAAGACGACGAACGCCTTAAAAAGCCTGATGCAGCTGGCGCCGAAGACGGCCCATGTGATTCGGGACGGGTCAGAGGAGACCATTCCTGCGGCTCAGGTAAGAAGGGGCGACGTTTTTGTGGTGCGCCCCGGTGAGAGTATTCCCGTAGACGGTCTTGTGCTGGAGGGGATGAGCGCGGTGGATGAAGCTGCTCTGACCGGCGAAAGTATCCCCGTTGACAAGGAAACGGGGAGCACCGTGTCTGCGGCGACCATCAATCAGTCCGGATTTTTAAAGTGTGAGGCAACGCGCGTCGGGGAGGACACAACCTTGTCCCAGATCATCCGTATGGTCAGCGACGCGGCGGCTACCAAAGCCCCCATTGCCAAAGTGGCGGATAAAGTGTCCGGCGTCTTTGTCCCATCGGTATTGATTATCGCGGCGGTGACTTTTGTCATCTGGCTGATGGTAGGACAGACCTTCGGATTCTGCCTGTCCAGGGCGATCTCCGTCCTGGTAATCAGCTGTCCCTGTGCGCTCGGTCTGGCTACCCCGGTGGCAATCATGGTGGGAAACGGACAGGGAGCGCGAAACGGCGTCCTGTTTAAGACGGCGGTATCTCTGGAGGAGACCGGAAAGATGGATATCATCGTCATGGATAAGACCGGCACGATCACGACCGGAAAGCCGAAAGTGACGGATATTCTGCCGGTGCAGGGGAGAGTATTAGAACAGGGGGAATATCCAAATCAGGAGATATCGTTTAGATATGGAAAGAAAAAGGATGGCGAATTCCCAGATACTGCAGATTTTCCTGGGACGAAAAGTATGGTAGCTGACCGTAGTACGGAACAAAATATAGATTCCGCCGTGGAAGCAGCAAAAATACAGTTGCTTCAGATTGCTTATGCCCTGGAGCAGAAAAGCGAGCATCCCCTGGCGCGCGCCATTGTCGATTATGCGGAGGAAAATGATATTGCCACGGCTCCTGCGGATGAATTTCAGGCAGTCGTCGGAAACGGCCTCACCGGGCTGATCGACGGCGACCGCTATTATGCCGGCAACCTGAACTATATTCTGACTGTCACGGATGTTCCGGAAGAAATCCAGCAGCAGGCGGCTGCCCTGGCTGAAGAAGGGAAAACACCGCTCTTTTTTTGCAAAGGTCCATGAAATCTGCGGCATTATCGCGGTGGCCGATGTGATTAAGCCGGAGGCACCGAAAGCCATCCGTCAGTTGAAAAGAATGGGTATGAAAGTGGTTATGCTGACCGGAGATAACCGGCGCACGGCAGACGCCATCGGCGCACAGGCAGGCGTAGACCATGTCATCGCGGATGTGCTGCCGGGCGATAAGGAAACTGTGGTCAGACAACTGAAAGAAAAGGGAAAAGTGGCCATGGTCGGCGACGGAATCAACGACGCACCGGCTCTGACCCGGGCAGATATCGGCATCGCCATCGGCGCGGGGGCGGATGTGGCGCTCGACGCCGCGGACGTCGTCCTTGTCAAAAGCCGGCTGGACGATGTGCCCGCCGCGATCCGCTTAAGCCGCCGGGTACTGCGCAACATTCATGAAAACCTGTTCTGGGCGTTTATTTACAACGTAATCGGAATCCCTCTCGCGGCAGGAGCGTATTATTACCTTCTCGGGTGGAAGCTGAATCCGATGTTCGGAGCAGCGGCTATGAGCCTGTCCAGCTTCTGTGTGGTGACCAACGCGCTCCGGCTGAATTTTGTCAACGTACACAGTACAAAGCGGGATAAGCCGAAAAAACATACCGTTTCAGACAACCTGTTTGAGGATCCGGATACATTGGAAAAAGATAATCCGGCGGAGGACGTTCTGACAAAAGATGTTTCTGAAAAAAATCAGGTTGATTTGAATAAAACAGAAATGGGAAAAGAAAAGGAGAGTCAGACAATGGAAAAAACAATTGAAATCAAAGGAATGATGTGCGGACACTGTGAAAAGCATGTGAAAAATGCCCTGGAGGCTCTGGAGGGCGTTGCATCCGCAGAAGCCAGCCATGAGAAAGGGACCGCAGTTGTGACACTCAGCGCAGACGTGGCGGACGACGTCCTGAAAAAAGCAGTGGAAGACGCGGACTATGAGGTGTTAGCGATTCGTTAAAGGGTCAGACCCCGGAAAATAAATATAAACAGAATATTAATA
>JAJQAD010000077.1 GCA_021204005.1 Clostridiales bacterium | reverse complement strand
ACGATTTTGCTTTCCTTACCCTTTTCGTCCGTATGCCACACTGCTTCCTACGGACAATTTTGCTTTCCTTACCCTTTTCGTCCGTATGCCACACTGCTTCCTACGGACGATTTTGCTTTCCTTACCCTTTTCGTCCGTATAAAACACAATCCTGGATAATATGAAAATTCAGATTGCACCCTCAGACAAACTATGTTATGATGCGACCTGACACAATTAAACCGCAAATAACAGAATCCATTTAATTGCATCACAATTTGCCACAAAACGGGATAGTATCCCTCCCAAAGGAGATTTTTCATGAATACCATTGACTTGCATACACACTCCACCGGCTCTGACGGCACATTCACTCCCACCGAACTGGTTTTGGAAGCCCGGCGTGTCGGACTCTCGGCACTGGCTCTGACAGATCATGACTCCGTCAGCGGAATCGATGAGTTTGTCCGTGCGGGTGAGGCAAACGGCGTCGAGACCGTGCCCGGCGTGGAGCTTTCCACGGAATACGAGGATACGGAAATCCATGTGGTCGGCCTTTATATCAACCCGTCCAATGAGACGCTCCTGGCTCAGCTGAAAGCTTTCCGGGACAACCGGGACAACCGCAATCTCAAAATGATCGACCGCCTCCGGGAGGAGGGTTTTTCCATCACCGCGGAGGAGATTTATGCGCGTAACCCCGACTCTGTCGTGGCACGTCCCCACATTGCCCGTTATCTCGTGGACACGCATCAGGTAAAGGACATGCAGACCGTGTTTAACGAGTATATCGGAGACGGCTGCATCTGCTATGTAGACCGCTATAAAATCACGCCGATGCGGGCGGTGGAGCTGATTCATGCGGCGGGCGGCGTCGCCATCCTGGCGCATCCCTGCCTTTACCATATTCCGGAGGATACTCTGCTTCGTATGATCCGGGAAATGAAAACCGTCGGGCTGGACGGCATCGAGGCTCTCTACTCCTGCAATGAGGGGGACGACGAGCGGTATTACCGGCAGATTGCCGCGGATTTTGACCTGCTCCTCTCCGGAGGCTCTGACTTCCACGGAACGAACAAACCGCATATCCGGTTGGGCTCCGGAAAAGGGAATCTGGCGGTGCCTTACGAATTTCTGGAGAAGATCAGGATTTACCGGAATCCGACAGCATCCTGCAAATAATCAGTCTGACCGTATCATGATATCATTGCTTCCGAAATCATCTTATCACCCACCGGTTTTAACACAACGCCGGTGGGTTTTTAAACCTGCGCAGCGCCTCCGCCACACCGCCTTCATTATTATCTTTCTGTGTGACATAGTCCGCGCAGCGACGGATGTCTTCCCTCGCGTTTTTCATCACCACGCCGATACCGGCCTCACGGATCATCCCCAGGTCATTTTCCTCATCCCCGATGGCGATGGTATTTTCATGCGCGATATTCAGATATTTCTCCAGAAATCTTACCCCTGTCGCCTTGGTACTGTCCGCACGGCAATATTCCAGATACTTCGGTGAGGAAAAAAACTGACGCACTTTCCGCGCTCCCACGCCCGATGCTCCTCCTGGAACCGCTCCAGGGCGGGCCGGTTATCAAGTGAAAGCAGCAGCACTTTCGGCGTGTCGTAGGTCTCCAGATGATACAGTTCCGGAATGATCTGATAATCCATCGAGGAGGACCATGCGTAATACTCCAGCTCCGGACAAATCTGACAGGCAAGGATTTTTGTCTCCGAGTAGGCCTGCATATAAAGTCCAGCTTTCTCTGCCTCCGCAAAGAGATACCGGGCGTACTCGTCCGGAAATTGTTTTTTCTGGAGGATAGAACCGTCTTCCAGGTCATAGACGGAGGCGCCGTTGCAGGCAATCAGGAAACATCCTTTCCGCCGCATGCCGAGACGTCTGGCCAGCGGCTCTGTGCTGACCCAGGTGCGCCCCGTGGCAATCGTCACGCAATGTCCGAGCTCCAGCGTCTCCTGTATCGCTGCTATGTTTTCTTCCGGGATTGACTTGTCATCGCGAAGTGTCGTCCCGTCAAGGTCCAGGAAGAAAATTTTTCGTTCCTGACTGCTTTTATTATATTTGTTCATATTCCAAATCCGCCTTACACACTCTCCTGAAACACTCTTCCTGCCAAACATACGGAGATTTGCCAACAATACGCCTGATATACTCTCCAGGAACAGTCATTGCTCCCACACATTTTACGATGAATTCAAGCACTTTTTATCTGTGTACTATCTGTAATTTCCCAGTATCTTAAAATTCCGCGCCTCTCCGCTCATTCCCAGCACAGCATTTTTAATGGCACTGTCATTCAGGTTGCCGCTGAGATCCATGAAAAACCGATAATCCAGCGGATCCCTGGAGATCACAATCGACTCAATCCGATTCATATTCAGATTGTTGTAAGTCAGATGCGACATCAGATGGTAGAGCGAGCCGCAGACATCCGGCGCCTCAAAGCAGATGGAGATCTTGTCCGCACCGCTGAGCGTAAGCTTATCCCTGGAAATCAGGATGTAGCGATCCTTCGGCTCCGGGCTGGTGTGGTACTCTTCCAGGATGTAAAAACCGTATTCTGCCACAAGATTGTAGTTGGCTGATACATAGCCTGACTCCGGATCCTGTACCGGAAGAAAGAGATAATTAACTTCCTCTCTTTTTAATGTCTCACAGGCTTCCCGCCAGCTGTCACAGAGAAGCAGGCCGCAGGTTCCGGATGGGTTCTGACTTGCAGAGCTCACTATCTCAGCTTTACACGTCTGATTCGGATTCAGCAAATTGTCAGCCGGCGAAAAAGGAACTGACCCGCACCCGGAAAAATACTGCCGGGCTGCTGCCTCGGAAGCTTCAATGCACGCCGCTGCCGCATGAGAAAAATCCAGTTCCCTAATCTCTGCAAAACCGGTCGGGGCATACTTTCCATATTCCGTTAGAAGCTGATACTGCTTCTTCCTGCTCATCGCCATGATGTGCTCGAACAATTCCCTGGCGCCATGACTGGTAAAATCCGAGTGAGCCATCTCCGCCACAGAATTCAGTTTCGAGATTTCCCGCTCCGCGTCAAACACCTGCTTGCCGGTGGAAATCTTGTAATCCGCGACCTGCGTTGTCAGTTCCATGCGCTCTTCATATAAGTCTACAATCTGACGGTCAATGCGGTCAATATCCGCTCTGATTTCCTGTAAATCTTTCATAGCATACTCTCCTGTTTTATTCTGGATTTTTGTTATTTAGTAAGCCGTTTTCATCTCGGTGATCCACTAATTCCTGATTTTTACTTGTTTTGTGGGGCAATTTTCTCTTCAGCAACCCATAAATCTTGTTTCTTGTTCATTTTGTGGGTTATATTCTTCCCCAGCGACCCATTAAACCTTATTTTTTATTTGTTTTGTGGGTTATATTCTTCCCCAACAACCTACTAAACCTTATTTTTTATTTGTTTTGTGGGTTGTATCCTTCCCCAACAACCTACTAAACCTTGATTCTTGTTCGTTTTGTGGGCTATATCTTTCCCCATTGACCCATTAAATCGCGATTTAATTTGTTTTGTGGGTTGTATCCCTCCCCAACGACCCACTAAACCTTAATAATCGCTTGTTTGATAGGCTGACTCTTCACCCACCCTGGGATTAACACAGACATATTCATCAAAAATCAAACAGGCTCAGCTGGTTTGACTCCGGCAGGTCCCCCAGCAATTCAAGATCTGCCATCAGGTCCACCACGGTCTTGCTCACCTTGGAGCGCTCGCGGAAGTCGTCTCTGGAGAGGAACGGGCCGTCCTTAGCCGCTTCCACCACGCCCTCGGCTGCCTTGTCTCCCATGCCGTCGATCGTGTTGATCGCGGGCATCAGTTTCCCGTCGATGATCTGGAAATGGCGGGCTTTGGCTTTGTATATATCGAGCGGCAAGAATTCAAATCCTCTCGCATACATTTCCTGGACGACGCGCATATCGCGCAGCGTGTCCTGCTCCTTTTTGGTCAGACTGTCTTTTCGCTTTTTGTAGTCTGCCAGGTAATATTCCAGGCGCTCCCGTCCCTGGCACATCAACTCGTAATCAAAAGCTGTCGCGCGGATACTGAAGAAAGCCGCGTAGTAAGCCAGCGGATAAAACACTTTGCACCAGGCAATGCGCCAGGCCATCATGACATAGGCCGCCGCGTGGGCTTTCGGGAACATGTATTTGATCTTTTCGCAGGACCAGATATACCAGTCCGGCACATCGTGGTCGATCATATCCTGCTTCCACTGCGGCCACTCGGCGCATTTTCCCTTGGCCACCACGCCTTTCCGGACTTTTTCCATGATATTGAAGGATTCCTCCGAATCCATTCCCTTGCCAATCAGGTAAATCATGATGTCGTCACGCGTGCAGATTGCCGTGGAAATGGTCGCTTTTCCCTCCTGGATCAGAGTCTGTGCGTTGCCCAACCACACATCCGTGCCGTGGGAAAGTCCCGCGATCCGGACCAGGTCGGAAAACTGCGTCGGCTTCGTGTCAATCAGCATCTGCATGGCAAAATCCGTACCGAACTCCGGAATACCCAGCGCCCCCAGCTGACAGCCGCCGATATCATCCGGCGTGATGCCGAGCGCCGATGTATTTTGAAACAGCGACATGACCTCCGGCGAGTCCAGCGGAATGTCCTGCGGGTCCACGCCGGTCAGATCCTGAAGCATACGGATCATGGTCGGATCATCGTGTCCCAGAATATCAAGCTTTAATAGGTTATGATCGATGGAGTGGTAATCAAAGTGCGTGGTGATGATGTCCGTATCCATGTCATTGGCCGGATGCTGAACCGGGGTAAAGGAATAAATATTCTCGCCCCTCGGCAGCACGATAATTCCGCCCGGGTGCTGTCCGGTCGTCCGCCGCACGCCGACGCACCCCTGCAGGATCCGATCGATCTCGCAGTTGCGCTTATGTATGTTCCGCTCTTCATAATAGTTTTTCACATAGCCGAATGCGGTCTTGTCCGCCAGCGTACCGATCGTCCCGGCGCGGAACGTCTGCCCGTCGCCGAAGATAACCTCGGTATATTTGTGCGCCTTGCTCTGGTATTCTCCGGAAAAGTTAAGGTCAATATCCGGTTCTTTATTCCCCTTGAATCCGAGGAACGTCTCAAAGGGAATGTCAAATCCCTCTTTTTTCAGCTTTGTCCCGCAGTTCGGACAGTTCCGGTCCGGCATATCGCAGCCCGCCCGGCCGGCGTAGGCTTTTACTTCCTCTGAGTCAAAATCCACATAGTGGCACTCCGGGCATATGTAATGGGGGCTTAAGGGATTGACCTCCGTGATTCCCGCCATGGTCGCCACCAGGGAGGATCCGACTGACCCGCGGGAGCCCACCAGATAACCGTCCTCGTTGGACTTCCACACCAGCTTCTGGGCGATAATATACATCACGGCGAATCCGTTGGATATGATAGAATTTAACTCCCGCTCCAGGCGCTTCGTCACGATCTCCGGCAGATTCTCACCGTAAATCTCATGGGCGCGGCTGTAACAGATGTCGCGCAGCATCTGATCGGAATTCTCAATCTCCGGCGGACACTTGTCCGGCCGCACCGGGTCGATTTTCTCACACATATCCGCAATTTTGTTTGTGTTGGTAATGACGACCTCCTCCGCCTTTTCGCTTCCGAGGTAGGAGAACTCCTCCATCATTTCCTCTGTAGTGCGCATAAACAGCGGCGCCTGTTCTTCCGAATCTTTAAAGCCCTTGCCCGAGATGATGATGCGTCGGTACACCTCATCCTCCGGATCCAGAAAATGTACGTCGCAG
>JAJQAD010000032.1 GCA_021204005.1 Clostridiales bacterium | reverse complement strand
CACTATACCGAAGCTTCCCTGGTAAAGACATTAGAAGAACTCGGCATTGGACGCCCCAGCACCTACGCGCCGACGATCACTACGCTGCTTGGCCGCAGATATGTGGTGAAGGAGAATAAAAACCTCTATGTCTCGGAGCTGGGCGAGGTTGTGAACAAAATCATGACAGACGAGTTTCCGACCATTGTGGACGAGCAGTTCACCGCGAACATGGAGTCCCTGCTGGATGATGTCGAGGCGGGAACCGTGGAGTGGAAAGCGGTGGTGAGAAACTTTTATCCGGATCTGGACGCATCGGTGAAAGCGGCGGAACAGAATCTGGAAAAGGTCGAGATTGCAGACGAGGTTTCCGAGGAAACCTGTGATGTCTGCGGGAGAAATATGGTGATTAAGTACGGTCCGCACGGAAGATTTCTGGCATGTCCGGGTTTCCCGGAGTGCCGCAGCACGAAGCCTCTTCTGGAGAAAATCGGCGTCCCCTGTCCGAAATGCGGGAAAGAGCTGGTGCTGAGAAAGACCAGGAAGGGGAGAAAATACTACGGTTGTGAAAATCACCCGGATTGTGATTTCATGTCGTGGCAGAAACCGTCCGCAATTTCCTGTCCGGAGTGCGGCGGATATATGGTAGAAAAAGGAAACCGGCTGGTCTGCGCCGATAAAGAATGCGGTTATGTGCAGTCCCGTTCCCAGGAAAAATAGTATTTATTCAGGACGGTACTTTGTTTGCATTTGCTGCGAAGTGCGTCTGATGAGGTAAATGAATCATAATATACAGGAGGACAGCCATGAGTAGTGTACAGCTGTTGGATAAAACGAGAAAAATCGGGAAACTGCTTCACAACAACAATTCTTCTAAAGTGGTATTCAATGATATCTGTGCGGTGATGACGGAGATACTGGAGTCTAACGTGATGGTCATCAGTAAGAAAGGGAAAGCGCTTGGCATTTCCTGCACGAAGAAAATACCTGTCATTGGCGAGCTGCTGACCGGTCAGGTGGGAGAGCACATTGATTCTGCCTTAAACGAGCGCCTTCTCGGCATTTTATCCACGAAAGAAAATGTCAATCTGGAGACACTTGGCTTTACGGGAGCAGACATGCGGAGCTATGATGCGACGATCGCGCCGATTGACATTGCCGGAGAACGCCTGGGAACCCTGTTTATTTACCGTCAGGAGCGGCAGTATGATATCGACGATATTATTCTCTGTGAATACGGCGCAACGGTGATCGGTCTGGAGACCATGCGCTCCGTCAATGAGGAAAACGAAGAGGAGACGCGTAAAATCCATGTAGTTCAATCTGCATTCAGTACATTATCCTATTCGGAGCTGGACGCAATTCAGCATATTTTTGCGGAACTGGATGGCAAAGAGGGCATTCTCGTGGCGAGCAAAATCGCGGACCGCGTCGGCATCACCCGCTCGGTGATTGTCAATGCGCTGCGTAAATTTGAGAGCGCGGGTATTATTGAATCCCGGTCTTCGGGAATGAAGGGGACTTACATCCGGGTACTGAATGATGCGGTGTTTGATGAACTGGAGCGGAGAGCGCAGAAGTAGAATTGATGAAAAATATTGAAAAAGGGCAGGATGCCTCTTGCGTCCTGCTTTTTTCTATGTTATACTTTTTTAGTCTGTGAACTCAGACAAATACATCAATCACATGCGCGGACTGACCGGTATGGTGCTCTGATTCCGGGGTGAACCGGCGGGCTGGATGCGCATGGAAGACGCAAACCATGGAGGTAAAGAGATGAGCGTAATTTCAATGAAACAGTTACTCGAGGCAGGTGTTCACTTCGGACATCAGACACGCAGATGGAACCCGAAAATGGCTCCGTACATTTATACGGAGAGAAACGGTATCTACATCATTGATCTGCAGAAGTCCGTTGGCAAAATCGATGAGGCTTACAACGCTGTCGCTGATATTGTGGCGAACGGCGGCACAGTCCTTTTTGTCGGCACGAAAAAGCAGGCGCAGGATTCCATCGCAGCTGAGGCACAGCGCTGCGGCATGTACTATGTAAACGAGAGATGGCTGGGCGGTATGCTGACCAACTTCAAGACCATTCGCAGCCGCGTAGAGAGACTTCGTGAGATTGAGAGAATGTCTGAGGACGGTACGTTTGATGTCCTGCCGAAGAAAGAAGTAATCGCGCTGAAGAAGGAATGGGAGAAGCTGGAGAAGAACCTTGGCGGTGTCAAGGATATGACCCGTATCCCGGATGCAATCTTCATTGTTGACCCGAAGAAAGAGAGAATCTGCGTACAGGAAGCACACAAGCTGGGCGTTACCCTGATCGGCATCGCGGATACAAACTGCGACCCGGAGGAGCTTGACTATGTGATTCCGGGTAATGACGACGCAATCCGTGCGGTGAAGCTGATCGTTTCCACGATGGCGGACGCTGTCATCGAGGGCAAGCAGGGCGAGATCGCCGAAGAGGCGGAGTATTATGACGAAGAGGCAGAGTACGAGGAGCCTGCAGAAGCGTAAATACAGTAAATATATCTGTTTCGGTGTATTATCGGCGGCAGTTATGCGAATTTGAGCGAGGGAAATAAAAATTATTTCGTTTTCTTATAGTAACGCTCATGATTATATTGTAACTGTATAAATGATAAGCAGTTACTATGTTTGGAGGAGATTAAATATGGCTATTACAGCAGCAATGGTAAAAGAGTTACGTGCAATGAGCGGCGCCGGCATGATGGACTGCAAGAAAGCCCTGACTGAGACCGACGGCGATATGGATAAGGCTGTCGAGGTTCTTCGTGAGAAGGGCCTGGCAAAGGCAGTGAAGAAGTCCGGCCGTATCGCGGCCGAGGGTATCGTGGCCCTGAAGGTAACCGACTGCGGCAAAAAGGCAGTTGCAGTGGAGGTAAACTCCGAGACTGATTTCGTTGCGAAAAACGAGAAGTTTCAGAACTATGTTGCACAGGTGACGGACCAGGCGATGGATACCACAGCGGCGGATATCGAGGCGTTTCTTGCAGAGCCCTGGAAGCTTGACACTTCCAAGACTGTAAATGAGGAGCTGGCGGGTCAGATTGCGGTGATCGGCGAGAACTTAAAAATTCGTCGTTTCCAGCAGGTGACAGAGGAGAACGGTTTTGTTGCTTCCTATTTGCATATGGGCGGCAAGATTGGTGTTCTGGTAGATGTAGAGACCGATGTGGTAAACGACGACATCAAAGAGATGGCAAAGAACATCGCGATGCAGGTTGCGGCGTTAAAGCCTCAGTACACCAATCGGTCTGAGATCAGCGCTGAGTATATCGCTCACGAGGAGGAGATTCTCCGCGCGCAGATTATGAACGACCCGAAAGAGTCCCAGAAGCCCGAGAAAGTGATCGAGGGTATGATCAAGGGCCGTATCAACAAAGAGCTCAAAGAGATCAGCCTGATGGATCAGGTCTATGTAAAGGCGGAGGACGGCAAGCAGATCGTCAGCAAGTACATTGAGCAGGTGGCAAAAGCCAACAGCGCGAAGATCACCATCAAGGGATTTGTCCGCTTTGAGACCGGCGAAGGCCTGGAGAAGAAAAATGAGGATTTCGCAGCAGAGGTAGCCGCACAGATAAGTGGAAACTAGGTGAACCGAGCCGTGAGGCGAAGGTGAACCGTAGTTGGAACTTATACACAGTATCAGCGGAAACTGGGTGAACATTAATTTAATATTAAAAAGAAGGGGAGATGTCTTATGAGGCGTTTCCTCTTTTTTACTTTAACCCCTTAATTTTAAATTCTGCTTTCCTTGCTGTTCCCTTTGTGTTAGAATGAGAACAAATCGTACAGAAAGATGGGCGAAAATGAAACAGGAAGAACATAAAACGATTGGTACCCGGAAAATTTTAAATAATAAATTCTACCTCTATCTGACGGAATTTTTTTCCGGAATGTCCGTGATGGCAGTGGAGCTCGGCGCGAGCCGCCTGCTGGCGCCGTATTTCAGTTCCTCACAGATTGTGTGGACAATCATCATCGGCACGATTATGATAGCAATGGCTCTGGGAAATATCTACGGCGGCCGTTCCGCGGACAAAAACCCCGACCCGGACCGCCTCTACCGGCGTATTATCCTGGCGGCGATCTGGATTGCGCTGATTCCGGTTCTGGGAAAATACATTATCCTCGGTATTTCGGCGGTGATGATTTTTTCCGTAAACAGCAATTTCCTGATCTGGGCGGCATTTGCGGCCTGCATGATCATTTTTGTCTTCCCACTTTTTCTGCTGGGGACGGTGACGCCTTCGCTGGTGAAGTATGCGGTGAGTGACCTGGACGACAATGGAAAGACAGTGGGCTTCCTGAATGCGTCAAACACCATCGGCAGCATTATCGGTACCTTTGTCCCGACTTTTGTGACGATCCCATCGGTGGGAGTGTCCATCACATTTTATATTTTTGCCGGGATTTTACTCCTGATCGCGATCATCTACTTTTGCAGTAAACGCGAGCGTTCCATACGCGCGGCGGTGGGTGTGGTGATATTGATTGCCGCATGCCTGACAAGCAGTACGGACAGCTTTGCTTTCTGGGAGGATGATCTGGTCTATGAAGGAGAATCGATCTATAATTATCTGCAGGTAAAGGAAGATGACTCCGCGGTGTATCTCTCCACCAATGTCCTTTTCGGTGTTCAGTCCGTCTATGTCAAGGACGGCGGTCTGACCGGGATGTATTATGATTACGCTATGGCTGCACCGCTGATGGCCGGGGTGAATGAGGCGGACGGGTTGGATGTGCTGATTCTCGGTATGGGAACCGGAACTTTTGCGACCCAGTGTGATATTTATTTTGATAATCTCACCATGGAGGGCGTTGAGATTGATGAGGATATCACGGACCTGGCTGTGGAGTATTTTCATCTCTCGGAGGATATTCCGGTCTATACGTATGATGGGAGAGCTTATCTGAATGCAGTAGATCAGACCTATGATGTGATTATGGTGGACGCCTACCAGGATATCACGATTCCGTTTCAGATGTCGACGATAGAATTTTTTACACTGGTAAAAGAACATCTGAATGAGGGCGGCGTGATGGTGATCAATATGAATATGCGCGGCGAGGAAGAGGGCAGTATCAACCAGTATATAGCAGATACCGTATCGGCGGTGTTTTCGGAAGTGTACACCGTGGATTGCACGGGGAACACGAACCGGGAGCTTTTTGCCACGGACAATGAAGCGGTGCTGGATGTGTTTGCGGATAATATATCATTGGAGGACGACGCAGATCTGGCGGCAATGATGGAAAATATCTCAGAAAATCTGGCTGTGTATGAGGCCGGAGACTACTGTATGACCGATGATAAGGCGCCGGTTGAACTGCTGGGAATGCGCGTGATTGACGACTTGATCGCGGATGAGGTGACTTACTACAAGCAGGTTTACGCGGAGGGCGGTATTTCGGGCCTGCTGGAGGAATTTAGGTAGAGGATCTGTGCGTTTTCCTGATATGAAAATGGCAAGCCGGATTCTGCTTTGTTCAGAAGAATTTCGGCAGTGTTTTGGTTTCGTTGTATTTCATAGTGAACGACAATCAGGTGGGGAGGATAGAGATGTCTAAGAAATCTAAACTCATCAGAAAGTGGATGGAGCGGGTAAGTGTTATACTGGAACTGATTTTGTCTGCCATTCTTATATTCATCATTATTTTGGCGCTTATCTTTTTAAAAACACCGATTCTGGAGTATATCGCGAATGCAGCGGACAGCAATGCTCTGTTGGTTTTTATTACCTATGTGATCAATATTGTCATCGTAGTGGAGCTTTTTAAAATGCTCTGCAGCCCTGGGGCGGACACGGTGCTGGAGGTGATGATG
>JAJQAD010000186.1 GCA_021204005.1 Clostridiales bacterium | reverse complement strand
ACTGGGAAGAATACGGCTTTTCCGGCGAACCCGGCGCGGGTTTAAATATCATTGACCCTTATGGTGAGCAGACGGACGGCATTTCCTTCTATCGGTTGGGAACTTCAGAGGAGAATGGTGTCTCCCGTCTCCTTCTGCTCAGCACTTTCAATCACCAGATTGACAGCGGATTTTACCGGGATCCGGAGATCAATAAAATCTACGAAGTAGAAACAAAAGTTTCTCAGATTATTCTGGAATCAAAGGATGCCAGCGAAAACAGTTCCGAAAACGGCTTCTTTGAAGTTGTCAACGAGCCCGTGCTCAACCGCTTCCACGGTCATCCGACAAACACAGATCTCACTCCGCTCCTTACCGCGTCCGGCGCTTATCAGGCAGCAAGCCCGGTAGCCAAAGCAGAACTGGAATTCATCGGGAATCCCGCGTTTGACGACCCCTCCGCCTACTATCCGGAAGATGAGGAGGAATCGGAAGCCTTTGTGGTCTGGGTCGGAGAGCAATATATGTTGACGTTTACAGAGATGGGGACCTATCTCTCAGAAGAAGTCAGGGATAAAAACGAAAATGCCGCGGCAGATTCTGCGAAAAAGACTGCACTGACAGGTACTAATGCAAGCAAAGAGCCGCAATACCGGAATCTGCCGATTCGTTCCGCCAAAGACACCACCTATTTGAGAAAGCTGTTCCCGGAACGATTCGAAATTTTCAATCGGCTGACAAAAGTAGCGAGCGGAAAGATGCTGCCGTAATGAAAACTTTAACCGGATAAACCGAAATCAAAATGTACTTTTTTTCATGCAAGCCAGTATTTCATTGAGGAACATATGCCATGACCTTACAGCAGCTTTATAATGAAAAAGGAACACAGTTTAAACTATCTCTCCTTGCAGGGCAAAAAGGCCTGCATCGCAATGTCACGAAAATCTATTATCTGGAGGATCTCCTGATTTCCGACTGGACCAGAGACGGCGAACTGATTGTGACCACAGCTATGATGAATACCAAGGAACCGGACTGGATTTTGAAATTTGTCAAAAGCGTCCAGCCTTTCCATCCCTGCGGGATTATGATCAACATCGGCGGCTATCTGGAAGAAGTACCTGCCAATGTCATCGAGTACTGTGATCAGGTGGATCTTCCGCTTTTTTCTTTCCCCTGGGAAGTTATATTACAGGATCTCATCTCAGATATCACTGTTTATATCTTTGAGACGGAACAGCTGGAAAATAATATCTCCAAGGCTTTTTTCAACGCAATCTTTACTCCTGATAACCGGGATGAATATGAAACCTGCCTGGAAAAATATCAGTTTGACCAGTATGACACCTTTTTCTCTGCAATTTTTGATATCAACAGCAATGATCTGCAGCGCCGCCGCCTCACCATGCGACTGAAAAATTTATTCCATGATGCGGTACTTATTCAGCATTTACGGGAAACAATCCTGGTTTTCTGTCAATCTGATTCGAATGATATTGCCAATAGTATTGCAGGAGAATTAAATGAATGGCAGATCCTGTTCCCGAATACTTCTGTCCGTGTCGGAATCGGTTCTCCGGTCTGCCATTATCAGGATATCACTAATAGCTATCAAAAAGCAAAACTAAGCTTATCCATTGCAAAAAATACAAATAAATCTCTGGTATCCTTTTCCAATCTGGGAATCCTCGGCATTCTCGCTACCGGTGAAAAACAGCTTCTTCAAAGCTACTATGATCAGACCCTCACCCCGTTGGAGGAATATGATCAGGCTCATGATACTGCCTATATCAATACTTTGGAAAACTACATTTTCTGCAATTGTGATGCCGGGGCGGCAGCGGAAAAACTATTTATTCATCGCAACACGCTGAATTATCGACTGCGTAAAATCAGCGATATCACCGGCGATAACCTAAGTGAGCAGGATGTTATTTTCAGATATCATCTTGCATTTCTGATCAAAAAATGTTTGTAAGTACAAACAAAAATGCTTGTTTTTATAAACAGCGTTTTTTTCAAAAAACACGAAAAAATACCAAAATCCCAAATATGCTTGTTTGAATGCACTGCAAAATTCAAATTATTTGTTTTGTATGACATTGTCCTTTTATGATACATATGCTACAATGCAGCCTGTTGAAAGACATACAAAATCATGTATTACACATGCGCATACTAGTACAACGAGGTACACACCCTGATCGGTGCTGTACCTTTTTTGTTTGTTTTTCATCTGATACGACATCCATGGAAATCGTTTATCAGAAAAAGAAAGGAGCACTACGGATTATGTTGGACAAAATGACAATCGCAACCGTTAATATGAGCGTGAAAGCGGCTGCTGTGGAAGAAAACCGTAAAAAGATTCTTGATTATGCAACAAAAGCCAGTAAACGCGGCGCAAACTTAATTCTGTTTCCCGAAATGTGTGTTTCCGGCTATGACTGCTTTACCAGCGAGAATTACAGCATGGAACAAAAACGCGCACTTGCAGAAACTGCAGACGGCCCTACCGCCCGGGCGGTCGCCGAATTCTCCAAAGAATACGGAAATTATATCGTATATGGTGCAGCCGAGCGCTGTCCGGAAAGCAATGACCTGTATAATTCAGCTTTCGTGACAGGTCCCGAGGGAATCATCGGAACATATCGGAAAATCCATCCCTTCGGAGAGGAGTCCAAATGGTGTAAAAAAGGAACAAAGCCATTTCTATTCGATACACCCTGGGGGCCCGTCGGCATCGGAATCTGCTATGACACCTATCAGTTTCCGGAATTGATGCGCTATTACGTCTACAAGGGCGCCCGACTGTATCTGAATCCCACCGCGCAGGCAGAGGAAATCAGCCTGCCGGGCAGCAGAGAGAATTTTCGCAGCTATTATAGTTTGCTGGATGCGGGCGTTCTGTGCAACACCATCTATATTGCCAGCGCAAACCTGACCGGATATGACATCACCTCATATTTTGCAGGCGGAAGCTGTGTCCTTGGTCCCAAAGTGTCCCCTTTCTTCGAAACAGAAGTAACCTGCTATGCCGGCGACCGCGATAATACGGAAGAGTCTCTGGACATGGCAGACATTGATCTGACCCTGGCGCGACGCAGGCTTTGCCAGATCAATGAACTTACAGGAGAGATGGATTATAATCCGGATCTCTACCGTACATTCCGATAGAATAATCTCAGAAATTTCCATTCTGCCGCAATGGCAGGAAACGCAATATTCTGAGTATACACAAAAAGTAACAGGGAGGTAACACAATGGCAACAGGTTTTATCATTATGATTGTACTTGCAGTTGTTTTTCTGAGCATTTCAACTGTAATAGCCAAACGCTTCTCCGGCGAAGGCGTAGATGACTTTGTCGCAGGCGGACGCCGCATCCCCTTCGGCCTGGTCACAGCAAGCGTTATGGTATCATGGGTATGGGCAATCACCGTCATCGGCTCTTCAGAACAGGGTATGGTTCTGGGTATCTCCGGCGGTCTGAATTATGCATGGGGTTCCATGCTTCCATTCTTTGTATTTATTCCGCTGGTAATGACAATCCGCAAAAAAATGCCCCGGTGTACTACTTTTGTAGAGTTCATAAAAATTCGCTATAACGAGACGCTTTCCATCATTTTTATAGTGTTTGCATTTTTCCTGACTCTGTACATTCTGCTGTCTCAGGGTATGGGGTTGGGCGTTGTATTTAACACAATCTATGGCATGCCATACAAACTGGCTGCTTCTATTCCGATCATTATTGTAGCCCTATATATCGCAAATGCCGGTTTGAAAGGCTCTATTGTGAACGATTTTATCATGTTTCTGATCATCGCAGTAATCATGGTAGTGACAGTCCCTATCATTTTAAAACATTTCGGCTTTGACGCGCTGTACAACGGCATTCTGGATGCGGTAACCAATACTTCCAATCCCAATTACAATCCGGATGCTCTGAATCTGTTCTCCAAATCCGGTTTTCAATACGGCATTGTATGCGTAATTGTATGCATGGGTCAGATTCTGCTCGATCAGGGTTACTATTCGAAAGCAGTCTCCACTGCCAGTTCAAAATCCCTGCTGCTTGCCTATATCATCGGCACTATTTTTGCCTGGATGCCCATTCCCATCCTCTGCGGTAATGTGCTGGGCGGCGCCGGATTGAGTCTGGGACTTGACACCACATTGCTTTCCTCCACTTCTGATGTGGCACCCTACATATATAAACTGGTATTCGGCGGCGGTGTCGGAAGTATAATGTTCATTCTGATGATCTTCATGGCCGGCCTTTCCACCGGCGGCGACATCCTTGCCGGCGCACAGGCCATCTGCACAGTAGATATTTACAAAAAATACATCAAAAAAGATGCCACCGAAGCACAACAGAAACGATTTGGAAAAGTCATGACTCTCGTCATCGGCTTCTTCATGGCAGTCGTCGTCATGTTCTTCGAAGGAAGATCACTGGTATCCATTGATGTCCTGACCGGTATTGTTTTTGCATCACCCTGCGCTGCCTTTATTCTGGGCGTGTTTTGGAAAAAAGCTTCTCCGAAAATTGCAACTGCCTCGATTTTCATCGGTATCGCAACCGGAGTCATCACTTACGTGTTAATTGGAAATGCTGACATTAACTACGTCGTCGGAAATATCTGCTCACTGGCTGTGCCTTTTGCGGTAATTATTATCGGCTCTCTTTTTACAAATTATGAGTTCGACTTCAAAAAGCTTGCTGAGTACACACCGGATCACAAAGTCAATGTATAAGGAGGTATCACCATGATTTTAAGCCAAAGCGCATATACTGTTTATCAGATTATCATTTTTGTCTGGTTCTGCGTCGGAATTTCCATCGTTGGATTTTTCGCAATCCGGGATCTGTTTAAAATGTTCGGAAAAAATAACAGAAAAAAAGATTCCGAGCAGGAATCAATCTCCGGGTGAGTCAGATAAAGACGGCAGATAAGCTCAGTCAATTTCAGGCTGAGCTTATTCTTTTGCGCAGCGATATCACTCATTTTGATCTTCCCAGCTCCCAGAACGCCACCGCGCTGGCCGCCGCCACATTCAGGGAATCCACGCCGTGGGACATCGGGATCCGCACCGTATAATCACAGTCCGCGATGGTTTCAGCCGCCAGCCCTTCGCCCTCCGTACCCAGGACGACCGCCAGCTTTTCCTCCTTTCGGAGACGTTCATCACGAATCGACAGGGAGTCGTCCCGGAGCGCCATGGCAACCGTGCGGAACCCCATCCCCCGCAGCAGCTCCATGCCATCCTGCGGCCACGCGATTCTCTTATTCAGCATCGTCCAGGGCACCTGAAACACGGTCCCCATCCCTACCCGGATGGCTCGGCGATACAGAGGATCACTGCACCCGGCAGTCAGCAGCACCGCATCCATATTCAGAGCGGCCGCCGACCGGAAGATCGCGCCGATATTAGTCGGATTGATGATATTTTCCAATACCGCAATCCGACGCGCACCGGCACAGACCGCCTCCACTGTAGGAAGCACCGTACGCCGCATGGCGCAGAGCATTCCGTTGGTCAGCTTAAAACCAAGAAAGGGAGATAATTCCTGCAGAGTCGCTGTGAAAACCGGAATTCCCGGGCAGCGCTCCATAACCGCCTTCGCCGCTTCACCTTTCAGATGTCCCGTCTCAATCAGGAGAGAAAGCGGCTCATATCCCGCATCGAGAGCCCGATGAATGACTTTCGGACTCTCCGCCATAAAAATTCCCGGCTGCGGCTCATAATAACGCAGAAGCTGCACCTCTGAAAGCCGGCTGAAAATATCCAGCTCCGGCAAGCCAAAATCAGTAATTTTTCGAATCTCTGACATATTTTCTCCCCTCATATTTATA
>JAJQAD010000157.1 GCA_021204005.1 Clostridiales bacterium | reverse complement strand
CGGACTCCTCCAGCTCCATGCCGAGGTTTAAGCCGGCCTGTCCGCCCAGGGTGGGCAGCACCGCGTCCGGCTTCTCGATGAGGAGGATTTTTTTCAGCACATCCACAGTCAGCGGCTCGATATAGACCTGGTCCGCGATCTGCTTGTCCGTCATGATGGTGGCCGGATTCGAGTTCACCAGGCACACTTCCACGCCCTCTTCCTTTAACGCGCGGCAGGCCTGCGTCCCCGCATAGTCAAACTCCGCCGCCTGTCCGATGACGATGGGGCCGGAACCGATGACCATTACTTTTTTAATCTCAGGATTTTTAGGCATTGCGTTTCCCTCCCATCATCTCGATAAACTCATCAAAGAGGTAGCCGGAATCCAACGGTCCCGGGCACGCCTCCGGATGGAACTGTACCGTGTAAATATTCTTGCCGGCGTAACGAAGCCCCTCATTCGTACCGTCGTTGACATTGACAAAGGCCGGAACCGCTACCGCCGGGTCCAGATGCTCCGTGTCCACCACGTAGCCGTGGTTCTGGGAGGAGATATACACCCGGCCGGTCGACAGATCCTTCACCGGATGGTTGCCGCCGCGGTGTCCGTATTTCAGCTTGTGGGTATCCGCTCCCGTGGCCAGAGCCATCAGCTGATGTCCGAGGCAGATGGCAAAAATCGGCACATCTGATTCATAGAGTTTGCGCACTTCATCGATGATCGTATCGCATTCCTTCGGGTCGCCGGGACCGTTCGACAGCATGATGCCGTCCGGCTTCGCCGCCAGAATCTCCGCCGCCGGTGTGCGCGCCGGATATACGGTAACTTCGCATCCCCGCTGATTCAGAGAGCGCGCGATATTGCGCTTCGCGCCCACATCCAGCAATGCCACTTTATAGCCGTCGCCGGGAAGTGTATATTTTTCCTTACAGGTGACCTTATCTACCACTTTTCCTGTAGTATATGCCTTTAACTTCGGAAGAATCTCACTCAGGTCATCATACTCATTAGTCGTGATCATTCCGTTCATGGTACCCTTCTCGCGGAGAATCTTCGTCAGTGCACGGGTATCAATGCCTGCAATGCCGGGGATATCGTACTTTTTCAGGAAATCCTGGATCGTGCCCTCACAGCGGAAATTGCTGGGCATCCGCGACAACTCCCTTACAATATAGCCGTCCGGCCAGGGACGGTCGGACTCCATATCCGGCGTGATGCCGTAATTCCCGATCAGCGGATAGGTCATCACCACGGCCTGTCCTGCGTAGGACGGATCGGTCAGAACCTCCAGATAACCGGTCATGGAAGTGTTAAATACGATCTCACTGATGACTTCCCGCTCAGAACCGATGCTGGTTCCGCAAAACACGGTACCGTCTTCCAAAATCAGAAACGCTCTCATTCGTTATCCCCTTTCCATTTCTTTTACGCGCGCTTTTGTCTCAATACAAGCCACGCAATATCTATTTACAGAAACATGTATTCAGCAGATGCGGCAAGGATAAATCTCTCCTCGCCGCCTATGGTTTTCTTTATTACTCAATTTTCGTCTTGCCGCCCATATAAGGCTGCAGCGCCTTCGGAATATTCACCGTCCCGTCCGCGTTCAGGTTGTTCTCCAGGAATGCGATCAGCATCCGCGGCGGCGCCACCACGGTGTTGTTCAATGTGTGAGCAAAATACTTGCTGCCATCCTCGCCTTTCACACGGATCCGCAGTCTTCTCGCCTGCGCATCGCCCAGATTAGAGCAGCTTCCCACCTCAAAATACTTCTGCTGGCGCGGAGACCATGCCTCCACGTCAATCGACTTCACTTTTAAATCGGCCAGGTCGCCGGAACAGCACTCCAGCGTACGCACCGGAATATCCATGCTGCGGAAGAGCTCCACCGTATATTGCCAGAGCTTCTCAAACCACATGGGGGACTCCTCCGGCTTGCAGACCACGATCATCTCCTGCTTTTCAAACTGGTGAATACGGTAGACACCGCGCTCCTCGATACCGTGGGCGCCTTTCTCCTTACGGAAACAGGGGGAATAGCTGGTCATAGTCTTCGGCAGCTCCTCCTCCGGAATCATCTCATCGATAAACCGCCCGATCATAGAGTGCTCGGACGTCCCGATCAGATAAAGATCCTCGCCCTCGATCTTGTACATCATGGCATCCATCTCATCAAAACTCATCACGCCTGTCACCACATTGCTACGGATCATAAAGGGCGGAATGCAATAGGTAAATCCCTTGTCAATCATAAAATCTCTCGCATAGGCGGTCACCGCGGAGTGCAGCCGCGCGATATCGCCCTGGAGATAATAAAAGCCGTTGCCCGCCACTTTCCGGGCTGCGTCCAGGTCAATACCATTGAACTTTTCCATAATCTCGGTGTGATACGGAATCTCAAAATCCGGCGTCACCGGCTCCCCGAACCGTTCCACCTCCACGTTCTCACTGTCGTCCTTTCCGATGGGAACGGAGGGGTCAATGATGTTCGGTATCGTCATCATAATCTTTTTCACTCTTTCCTGGAGGTCAGCCTCCTGCTCCTCCAGTTCTTTCAGATGCTCCGCATCCCGGGCCACCTGCTCTTTTAAGGCCATAGCCTCTTCCTTTTTTCCCTGCTTCATCAGGGCGCCGATCTCCTTTGAGATCTTATTACGGTTCGAACGGAGGGTGTCCGCCTCCTGCTGCGTCGCGCGCGCCTGTGCGTCCAGGTCAATCACCTCGTCCACCAGCGGCAGCTTGCGGTCCTGGAATTTATTTCTGATATTCTGCTTTACAACTTCCGGGTTCTCCCTTAAAAATCTGATGTCGATCATAGCATTACCATATGTCAGAGAAAATGACAGACATATTTTCCTTTCTCAAAAGATTGAATAAGCTACTTTTCACTTATCGTCCGCTCACATCACGGAGCAGATGTAAATCATCGCCAAAATGCCGGATTTGGGCAGCCAGTAAACTTATCCTCAACTCCCTATCCTTACCGATTATACACGGATAGCGGGGAGGATTCAAGAAGTTTTGTATAAAAAATGCCCTGCTAAAAAATGCCCCGCAATTCAGACTGTGCTGATATGCGGGGCATCACATACGATATTTTCTAAAACCCGAAATATTCATCTATCCCGTTGGCAATTCCATCCACGATCTGATACTGGTACGAATCCGTCGCCATCTTCTGGTCCTCCGCAGCGTTAGTCATATAACCCATCTCTATGATAGTCACCGGCACGGACGCCCAGTTGATCCCGGACATCGTATCCGTCTCCCAGACATACTCTTTCTTTGCACCGGTCGCGGCCACCATGTTATCCAGAATCGCTGTTGCCAGCGCCTTGCTCTCACTGTAAAGCGAGGCGTTGTAGGGATTGGAGGATGTCTGGCATATCGTCATCATACCGTTCGCGCTGCTGTCCGTGGATCCGTTGGCGTGAATGCGGACAAAAGCGTCCGCCCCGGCATCGTTGGCGATGGCCGCCCGCTCACTGTTGGAAATATCCACATCGTTGGAAGTCCGGACCATAATCACCTGATATCCCCTGGCTTCCAGCTCCGCCTGCAGCTTTAAGGAAACCTGGAGATTCAGCTCATATTCCGCCAGCCCTGTGTTGACGCCGCTGGTGCCGCCGGAAACCTTGGCTTTTGTCTCGGAAGCTCCCGGGCCCACCGGCTCCTGCTCACTGTTGCCATACCTCTGATGGCCGGCGTCAATGACCACTAATTTTCCATTGTCCGCGCCGGACTGGTCGGAATCGCTCTCCGCATCATCAGCAGAGTCTTCTTCCTCTGAAGCTTCCGCAATCTCCCCGGCAATCTCATCGCCTTCGGCATCCTCCACATAACTGTCCATCTGCATCTTCACGGTCAGAATCCGCGTCACAGATTCATCAATCCGCGTCTCAGAAATTTCACCAGATTCCACGGCATCCAGCAGTCCCTCGTATGCGCTCTGGAAATCCTCCGGCATTAAAAGCATATCCACCCCGGCCTCAACAGCCTTGATGGCCGCCTGGGCAGAAGAATACGTATTACTGATAGCACCCATATTCAGCCCGTCTGTGATTACAATTCCGTCATATCCCATCTCTTCACGCAGCAAATCCGTCACAATCTCGGAAGAAAGAGAACACGGCGTATCGTCGCCGGTCACCTCCGGCAGGGAAAAATGTCCCACCATAATAAAGGAGATGCCTGCTTCAATCGCATCGGCGAACGGAACCAGCTCTGACTCGTAAAGTTCCTCCAACGTCCGGTACGCGGCGACGGAACCCTCATGGGTATCCCCGCCGGTGGCTCCGTGCCCCGGGAAATGCTTGATGCAGGCGAGGACATTTTCCTCCTCCAGGCCCGCAACCTCCTGCTCCACCATCTGGCTGACCAGCTCCGCGTCGGAACCGAAGCTCCGCACTTTAACAACCTCATTTTCACTGTTCGTCAAAACATCCGCAACCGGGGCAAAATCCAGGTTAAAACCAAGTTCACTTAAATATGTGCCGATGGTACTCCCTGCCTCATATGCTGCCTCCGTGTCTCCGGACGCCCCAATATCGCTCATATTTCCCACATCGGTCACGCCAAACGCACTGTTTGAGGCCACCCGCGCCACGGTGCCGCCCTCCTCGTCCACCGAAAGAAAGATGGGAAGCCCTACAGCCTCCTGGCTGTAAGCCATGGTATTCTCCAACATCTGTGACGTCTGATCCGTATCCTGCAGATTGTCAGCCATGTAGACGATTCCGCCCACCGGATACTTTTCAATCGCAGACTGGGTTGTACTTCCCGCCTGGACCACTGTACCCACACCGGTCAGAGCCTCCGGTGTGACGACAAACATCTGCGCCACTTTTTCCTCCAGTGTCAGTTCCTCCAGCTTTGCCGCCACTTTTTCCTCCAGCGTCACTTCCTCTGTATCGCTTTCCTCCGTTTCGATTTCTTCCGTTTCGGTTTCTTCCTGCTCCTCAGAAGCATCCTCTTCTTCTGTCTCGTCCGCTGCGCTCTCTTCCACAACGTCTGTGTTATCCTCCACGGTATCGGTATTTCCGCAAGCGGTCAGAAGCCCGGTCAGAAGGCAGAGCGTCAGCCCCAGACTGATTACTTTCCTGCATTTATATTTCATATTCATTTCCCACGTTTACACAAACTTCCTTGATTTTTATGTTACTCAATCTCTACTATATATCCCACACAGCCGGTCAGATAACTCGGATAATTTCCTACCAGATCCATAGAAGAATCGTTCAGGTACCATGTGCCGCCCACGCAGAACAGGTTCATGGCATCCTCCGTGATATCGCCGTCCGCATAACTCGGCTCTCCGTCATACCAGGCGCTCTGACACCAGGAAGAGCTGCTGTTTAAGCTGTCCCCGATAAACTCATTGTCGGTCCCCACCCAGTAATAGTCGCTGCCGTCGCTGTCCCTGCGGCCGCCGAGATAAAAATGATATTTGGAATAATCTCCCGCGTTAAGCTGTGTCAGAATCGTGTCATACTCTTCCTGTGAGTTGATGCGGACCAGATAACCTCCCAGCTCCTGCGCCTCCTGCATGGCTTCCTCCCAGGTACAATCATCAATCATAATCTGGTAACTGTGGATCGCCGTATCTTCTGTCAGTTCCGGACCCTCAAAATCTTCCAGAGCCATCGTCACATCCTGGTCTGCGACCTCGATATATCCGCCGACAGTGACCTCTTCGCCCAGATAGTCATCGACATCCCAATTGCCAATCTCGCTTAAAACAATCTGACTGACATCGTTTCTTATGACTTTTTCTCCCTCATTGTCATAAGCGTAGATATTGCAGGTATCGCTCAACGTTACCTCATAACAGTCCCCGGCATCCGCCAGCACACCGGTAAACTCCGCATAACTGTCTGACACAGCATCAATATCGATGTCAGATAAATCCAATTCTTCCTCCTCATCTGCGGATTCGCCTTCCTCTGCGGCTGCTTCTTCCTCCGCGGAAAGGTCCTCATCTTCATCGCGGTCTCTGTCATCGCGGTCATCCTCATCTTCATCTTCCTGCCCGCTCTCCGTCCGGCTCCCGGACAAGACAGAGTCCAGCAGGCCAGTCTTTAACACGACGATTCCGCCAACCACAAGAGCTGCCGCTATAATAATGATAATGATGAGAAGCCGCAGCTTTTTAGATCCGCCATCCTCCGGGTGAGCCGTTTTTTTCTGTTTTCCTGTTGACGTTGCGGGCTTCTTCGGCGCCGTCGTCCCTGTGTTCTTTCCCGTCCCCGTGTTTTTTAAACCGGTAGAATTCGACATTTTACTCTGTGGTTTTCCGCAGTAAGGGCAGAACTTTTGCCCTTCTTTTATCTGCTTTCCGCAAAAAATACAGTATTTCATACTCCCATCTCCTCTTTCTTGTATCTGTCACTCCGCATGAAAAAATCTATTTATAATTCTTCCACACTATTTTTTCAGTATAGCAACGCCCTTTACCAATGTCAACGAAAACGACGGGGCTGCCTGTTCGCCAAAAAACAGAAAATGCCGTCCGTTCCATTGCCGGCGGTCCGTGATAACACCGATGTTACTGGTACAGCAAAACCATCGGCGAAAGGTAACGCAGATACTCTGCCGCCGGCACATACTGCGCCGCATCCCAGAAAATGGGATAGAGCACCAGATGCGCAATAACCAGAATTACCACGCAGGATACCGCCGCCGTCTCACTCCGGAGAAAAAATGCCAGCACCATGCTCCAGGCAGCAGCAGCCACCCCCATCAGCACAAAGGCGGCAATCTCCCGCAAAATCCCCCGTTGCACCTGAAGCGCAAAAATCAGGACGAGTCCGGCTGCAATAACCGGCGCAGCGGCCGCCAATCCGTTCAGATACTGGAAAATCATCCGGTCTCTCCGGCCGAGGAAACGCCGCAGTCCTCTGTTTTTCCCTTCAAAGCAACTCCCCGCAGCGAGGAATGTGACCAGGATAACCACAAGGCCTGCGATTCCCTGAATCGGATAAGTGCTCTCCTCCTCCGATTTCCCTGCCTCACCATCCGCCGCAGACTCCACATAGACTTCCTCTATATGAAAGAGGGAACTGTCGTCCAGATATTCTGCAGCAGCTGCGAGTATCTCTTCCATCCGTTCCTCGTCCTCCTCCGCAAAAATATCCGCGGAGACATCCGTCAGTATCTCGTCACTGTATACCTGGAAAAAAGCGGCAAACATCGTCTCTTTCGCCACTTCCCCCTTTGCGGCATACGGCGTACAAAGATACGTAACCGCCCATCCAGATTTCCTTTCGTCACCTGCTCCTCAAAATCATCAGAGAAGATAAAGCCGCACTCTGCCGCGCCGGATGTCACATCCTCGTACAATGTATCAGTGTCAGAATATATCTCAACTGTAAAAACGCTGTCCATTTCCTGCATGACAGCAACAACTTCCTCCGCATAGCCGTCCGCCACACCGCCGATTCCGACGACTGTATTGTCTGCGTCCGGTATACGGATCCCCCAGAAAAGCAGTACCAGCAGCACCAGCGCGATCAGTATCTGCCAGGTAATTTTCTTTTTCAGATTCGCCTTCAGCAGAAGGCGGTACCAGGTCAGCCATTTTTCCACAGAGCAACCCCTCCCGCCAGCACAGAGATGCCGGCCCACGCCGATATCCGGATATAATCCGCCGCCACTGCCTCCGCGAACAGCGCATCCAGGCTGAATGTCTGCCAGAACGTCAGCGGCAGCACACTGCCCGCTGTCTGCGCCGCCATCGGCAGATAGCTGGGCGGAACCACCAGACCGGAGCAGAGAATCATCAATGCCAGCACAGCCAGCAAGATAATGACATTCGAGCTGTTCTGCCCGGAAAGGCCGTAGATCAGATGAAAAAAGCATGCGATAGCACCGCCGAGAATCAGCAGCTTCCAGATTACAGAGCTGTCCCAGTAAAGGAACGCCGCATCCAGGTAAGAAGTTGCACAGCATCCGCCCCCATACCAGATCACCGCTGCAATCCAGAGGGGAATCGTCATCACTGCGATTTTTACGGCGGTCAGCTTCCAGCATCCCAGCCCATAGATGCGCAGCTTCTGTTCCACCACCTTCGCCTGCCTGCGGTAAAGGGAACCAAAACTGATCCCCATCAGAAGAAGAAAAATCAGCATTCCGGATGTGAAATAGTACTGATAGTAATTGACATCCCCGATAGGAAGACAGATCGTCTGTTCATACAAAATGCCCCGTCCCAGAGCGGTCAGAATGTATTCTGTGGCGACCAGATCGCCCACCTTGCTGTATTTCACAGCCAGATCGGCATCTTTCGCCACCCCCAGCACAGCGTACACTCCTGCTTCCGCCGTCTGTAAAAAAGAAACGCCGTCCCCCAGAAGCTCACGGAATATTTCTACGTTCAACTCACCGTCCTCCGGAAGATAGAGAGTTGCAGGCGTGTTTTTCCCGCTGTCCACATCATCATAAAAAGAATCCGGGAGCACGATCACCGCCTGCAGGCTACCGTCCTCCAGCTGCTCAAGCGCTTCCTCCTCGTCCAGATACTGAAAGCGGCAGATGCTGCGCACACTCCCCATGGAGGAAATATACTGCGTAACCAGGCTGGTCTCCGTCTCATCCTCTGGTGAGATCACAATCCCCACATCCACCAGAGTCAGGATCTGCGCATTCTGCATCACCCGACTCATGATAAGGACCATACATACGATGGCGCCAAGGAAAATCAGCAGAAACTTCAGCGATTTCCGCAGCGCCCGCATGCACTTTTTAAATTCCAGCAAAAAATATCTCAGGAAAAATCTCATGACTGTTTAATAAAACAAATCTTTTATATTCTCAGACGCACTTCGCAGCAAGTGCGAAGTACTGTCCTCAATAAAACAAATCTTCCAATGTGTCTCCATATTTCTCAGCAAGATCATAGAAATCATCTTCAGAGGCATTTCCGATGTCGAACCGATCACCGGACAGCTTCTCGACCGAAGCACCCTGGGATACAGCTACCGAAATGCCAAGGTCAATATCGCCATAGTAATAATCGTCAAAGTCAAAACTGTCTACCGTCACCGTCACTCCCTTGGAGGAAGACTGGATATTGCCGCCGATGGTCATGGATTCATCGTCCACATAAATTTTCAGATCATAATCGCCCGCTTTCGTGTCATAGGTCAGTCTGCCGAGCGTAGTCATTCCGCCGTCGCCATACATGTCAATCATTTCCAGCGTATACTCTTCCTCGGAGCCGCTCTTCTCCGTGGTGAGTTCCATAACAGTATCGCCGTCATAAGCCAACTCGATATCATCCAGTCTCGCGTCGCCGCCGTGGAAAATAATTTCCATTTCCTCATGATCTACCTCAATCAGAATAGCAGCCAGCTGATTCTTATAGATGTAGAAAGTCAGATCCACATCGGAAAGATAGCCAATCGCGTCGTCTACCTGATCATAAAGTTCACTCAAGGTATAATCTGCATCCGCAAGCTCCAGTATGCCATCCAGATCTTCTCCGTAATACTCGTCAAAGATATCTGTCAGGCCACGCCAAAGATCAGAAAGAACATCTTCATCCACGGTTGTCGTGTAACCCTTACATTTGCAATCCGACCCGTCCACCTCATAATAGGCATCGGAAGCCGATTCAAACTCCAGGCTTTTTCCCGTATCCGTCAGGACGGATTTCATCTCCTTCGCCATCGCCTTTATGGTATCTTTCTGGCTGTCGCCGGACGCAATTGTCGCAATGATTTCGTCGATGAACTCAATGTCGATTCCCTCATCATCCAGAACATCCACAAGGAAACCGTCTTTCTCCTCAACATAATTGTAGAAGAAGACATCGTCACTCAAGAACGGAAACTGCGCTGTCACTTCCTCGGAGTCGATCCCCACAACAAAATCAAAGTTGGCATACCCGGCAACACTGACATCACCGCTGACCTGCTTTTCGTCGGACTTATTCGCATAAACGACGGACGCTTCCACACTCTCGCCCTCAATTCCTGCATCCACGTTTACAGTAACCGTGTAGGAATCCTCCCCCAGAACAGAGAAAGATTTCAAATCCTCCACAATAGCCGGCGCTTCACTGAAGGTCCTGGCGGCGGCTACCACCACCTTGCCGGATTTGCCGGTCAGGGCTCCGCCTTTCGCCACACCGACGCCAGCCACCACAACCACAGCGGCGACGGGGATGGCGATCATCCACTTTCTAAAGACAAACTTCCTTCCGCCGCCTCCATTACCATTCAGCAGCTCACCCGTGTCCGGGTCAAACATCGGGATATCCTCATCCATAATCATCTCACCCGTCATCGGGTCGAATCTGCGCTCACCCATTCCGCCTGCATTCTGGCCGATTGGTTCTCCCGTATCCGGATCAAATCTCTGCTCATCACCGCCTGCACTCTGGCCGATCGGCTCACCCGTCATCGGGTCGAATCTCTGTCCGGATCCGCCTGTGCTCTGATTGATCGGCTCACCCGTCATCGGATCGAATCTCTGTCCGGATCCGCCTGCGCTCTGATTGATCGGTTCTCCCGTCATCGGGTCGAATCTCTGCCCCGGCTCCTCCGGGATCGGTTCTCCTGTCATTGGATCAAATCTCATAACTTCCATCCTCCTGCTTTTTCTATGTATCTAACCTCTTTCGTACTGCCGTCATGTTACCCGGGCTGTCAGCATACGCCAACGTCGTCATATTACCCCGGCTGACAATATACGCCAGCATCGCCAGACACATCTGTCATGCCGGCTCCGGTTCCCGAATATACCGGCGGATCTCATCCATTCGGTTTCCACTGTCCTCGAGCGGAAACATCTTTCCATCCGCGATCACCAGGCACTGATCGGCCGCAAGGATCTCCTGCGTGTCATGGCTCGTCATAACCACAATACCGCCCATATTCTGATATTCTTTCAGAAAATCCATAATGATCTCCCGGTAATAGATATCCAGAGCGCTGGTCGGTTCATCGAGCAGCAGCACAGGCGGCCATTCCAGAAGCGCACAGGCGATTGCCAGGCGCCGCTTCATACCGCCGGACAGCTTTTCCACCGGCATCTTCATTATCTCAGCCAGATGAAACTTTTCCGTGACCGATGCCGGATCCGCCCGTTTTCCCGCGCCCCAAAGACGGAGATTATCCCGGACGGACAGCTCCTCCAGCAGTGGATTCTCCTGGGGGACATAGCCGCAATACTTTCGGAAAACGCTGTTTTTGCCGACGGCTTCTTTCCCGAAATAGCTGATCTGGCCGCTGTCCGGTTTCAGCACTCCCGCCATAATCTGGAGCAGCGTCGATTTTCCGCAGCCGTTTTTGCCGACGATCACAATACTCTGCCCGCTTTCCGCCCTGAAACTGACATGCTGCAGCACTTTTTTCTTTTTATAACTCTTTGAAATATCCGATACAACTATCATTTACTGATTGTAACCCATTTTTTCTCATATTCCGCAATAAACTGTGTATTCTCATACTCATAGTCATTCAGATAACTCGTGACCTTTTTATCAAAATCGGTTCCCTCAATGGTGCCGTTGTACCAGCTCTTAGAGTCAAAATATGCCTGCAGCTCATCATCCTTGAACTTTCTTCCATGACGCGCATAAATCTCGTTGCGCGCGATCCTGATTTCCTCTTCCGTCAGGTCCTCCAGATCCGCCTCCGTCAGATACCTGGAATCGCTGTCCGGTATGATGTAATCGTCATTCTCCTCCTCGATCTCGCAGGTCACCTGTACCTCGTCGGAAAGATTCTCACAGGATACCGAGATTGTGGCCGTACCGGAAGAAACTGCGGTCACATAGCCGCTGTCATCTACCGTCGCCACCGTCTCATCCGAAGATTCCCATACAAGTTCCGCGTCATTCTCAAGGTTCGTATCGACAGAAATCTTCTTCATCGCGCCCGCCTCTGTGAGAGTCACAGATGTTGTGGTAATCTCCAGTTCATAATCACTCTTGCTTTCCTCCGCATCTTCCCCGGACTCTTCCTCGGCCGAGAGTTCGTCGTCCGCCGAACTGCGGTCATCCTCGTCCTCTTCCTTCTCTGTCTCTTCCTCTTCTTTGTCGTCCTCATCCTCCTCGACTTCCTCTGTCCTGCTTCCGGACAGAATGGAATCCAGCAGACCGGTCTTTACCACAACGATTCCGCCCACCGCGAGCGCCGCTGCAATGATAATCACAATGATCAGAATCAGGAATTTTTTTGACCCGCGATCATCCGGATCTTTAAAATCATCCTGCTTCTTCTTCGGCTGACCGGTTTTCCCGGATGTTTTTGTCTTAGTACCTTTCCCCGCCGTTGATTTTTCCTGTCCGCCCGCTGAAGACGGCTTTTTCTGCGCTTTACCGCAGTAGGGGCAGAATTTCTGCCCCTCCTGAATCTGTTTTCCGCAATAAATACAATACTTCATATCCCTTTTCCTCTTTTCCATGATTCACGCAGCTTATACCCGGCTACGTCTGAGCTTTTTGACCTGTGCCAGCAGAAAATAAGCCGGCAAGATATACAGGTTAATTTCTGAACAGGGTACTAATAGGAAGTCGACACCGTGATGTCCACAGAATTCCTGCTCCACACATAATCCACGTCCCGATCAATTCTGGTGCTCTCCTTACCGTTGTACACATAGAGATCGCCGTCCGATATGTAAAGAAGTGTAGATTTATCGAGTCTGATCAGCTGTGTGATCTTATCATCCTCCGACCAGATTTTTTCACCGTCCTCAGAGAACAGTGTATACTCATATCCCCTGGAATCACTGTAATCGGTAAACGTCAGGAAAACCCCGTCTTCATACACTCTGAATCCGGATGCCAGAATATCTTCAGCCATGCAGGTCTCTTTTCCGCCGCTGTAGGAATACAGGTCAGCGTAATACATTCCGTCGCTGTTTTCATCTTTATCAACGTAATAGTATACAACGTCGTCTGCCACCATCGTAACGTCAGCATCATCCGAGATCTCTTCCATGCTGTCAAAGGAAGTGCCCGAGACGGAGGATACGTAGAATCCGCCCTCGCCGTCGTTGACAAACAGATCAGATCCCAGCAGGTACAGAGACACCTCATAGGTATCCCCTTCCAGATCCAGAAGCTCTTCCGATAAGCCCTCCGATACCTGATAAGCTTTTGTCTCTCCGCTGGAAACCAGATAATTCTGCCCCGCATTATCAACGTAAAACAGTGCTGTGACGTCACTGACGGAATATATTTTGCTGAGATCCGGAAGTTCTGTGATCATGTCCGCCGTGTTGTAAATCACACCGCCGGTGCAGCTTTCTGCATCCAGGACATTCTCACTGATCACCGTCGTCTTGCCATCAGAGTAATAGCAGAGACTGCTGACCGCAAAGGCGTTGTCCTCATCCTGCAGCTCCTCGCGCAGTGAAATGCGCTCTTTCGCCTCCTCATAAGCTTCATAATCTTCGTAATACTTATCGTAGTCATAGTTGGTATATGAACTTTGTTTCCGATAAAAACAGAATTCCAGCCACTCGTCGCCATCGCCGTCGCCGACTGCTTTGGCCAGAGTAATCAGATCCGCCTTGATATCATCTGTCACAAGGAGGTACCCATCACTGTCCTCCTGATCCGCGTATTTCTCATAAAACCACTGATAGTTGTCCGCATAGGTTCCGCCATCTTCCGCCTCATCTTCGATGGAATCATAGCCGAGGAATCTCACACTGTTCGTGCAGGATGTATAAATCTCATCGTAGTCAGCCTCATCGTCATAACTGCTCATTTTGTAATAGTTATAGCTCGGAATCTCATAGTCCTCCATGTCCGGCTCTTTCAGATCCGCCTCAGAAGCGGCGGCGTCATCCGTCACGTAATCATAAAGATTCAGCGTCTCGCCGCTAGCCACTGTATAATAGACGCCGTCGGCAGTGGATGTCACCACCATGGCTCCCTCGCCGAGCTTTTCCGCTTCCGCATCAAATCCGACGACATAAAGACTGTATGTATACTCATCATCGCCATCATCTTCGTCTTCACCCTGGTCTTCATCCTGAACTTTATCTTCATACATCGTATACAAAATATGATCCGGATCACTCATGCTGTAGACAGACACACAGTCGGAAGCCAGTTCTGTCTCGTTATCGAGATCCTTTATCTTAACCCCATAAAGGTCATAACCATCCTCGGAGGATCCTGTCTTGTAAACAACACGCCCGTCTTCATCCGCATAATAGGACACCACGTCCCTCGCGACCTTCTCAGACTCCTTGCCATCATAATAATACAGCGTATTGTCGTCGTCCCTGTAGAATAGCGATCCATCCTCCAGCAAAGTGAATCCCAGACTGACATCAGAGGCAATCTTTTCGATATATTTGTCATTTTTGCCGGAATCCGCTTTCAGCTTTCCGTACTGCGCCCGGCAGAGCGTACCGGTACCGGAATCACTGTCGTATTTCGTATAAAAATAAACATACTTCCCATCGGAGCTGAACTTCACCAGAGATGAATTCACATCGTAATCCTCGATCCGGCTGGATTCTATCTCCAGAGTATTCCCTTTGTTCAGGTTTGTGATCAGGCTGTAGGTCTCATCTGCGTGGTAAACATAAGCATCGCCTCCGCCTCCGCCGATGGATCCCGGCATTCCTCCCTTTACGACCAGGACAACCGCCACTACTACCACTGCGGCTGCAATTCCAATCCCGATATATTTCTTTTTTGCGCTCTTTCCGGTAACGCTGTCATCAGAGTCGGTATAACCGCCTTCATCCACCGCCGCATCCGTGGTTCCGGCTTCCATAGAATCGGACATATCCGCATATTCACTCAGATCATATCCGCACCCCGGGCAGAATTTGCTGCCTTCCGTATAATTTGCACCGCAATTCGGACAAAACATAACTCTGTCCTCCCTTCTACTCATTTATATACATTCATCCAGAAATACATGGCAGGTCCCGTCCCTGTTCTGAATCCCTGCATCCACTTTAGTATACCAAAGCAAACTATCCGTGTCAACGAACGCGTGTGCCGCAATTAGAGCAGAAAATCTCGTCCGGTTCCAGCTGGGAGCCGCAGTTTGTGCAGAATACGGCAGCCTGTGCTGACTGTTCTGCGGCACTTTCCGGTATCCCTGTAATCTGGTCTCCGTCATCAAAGCCATCGGTACTGACAGCAGGCTCCGCCATATCCGGCTCTGCGGAGTACAATTCCGGCTGCGGTTCCTCCGCGGCACAGGGTTCTTCCGCAAACATATCCGGCTCTGCCTGCGGCGGCATATCTGCGGCTGCAGGCTCCTGCTGCATATTTCCCGCATAATAATCCGGTTCCGGTGCCGCCTGTCCGGCTCCCATCATCTCCGCCGAAATTTCCGCGTTCATCCCGCCTGCCGGAGCGGACTGCCCCTCCTGATTTCTCTGTCCACAGCGTGTGCAGAACACCGCGCCCGGCGCCAGTTCCTGGCCGCAGTTGAGACAAAACCGCTTCTCCTGCGCCTGCTGCACAGGTTCTACACGCTGACCGCAACCCGTACAGAACAGCTGTCCCGCAGCGATCGGCGCTCCGCAATTGGGGCAGCGGGAAACCGTCTGGCCGACATTAGCCGCCTCCACCTGTCTCTGCCCGCAGTGGTTGCAGAATACTGCGTTAAGCTCTATATCCTGCCCGCAGTGAATACATTTTGTCAGGCCTTTTAACGCGCGGATTTTATCCCGGTTTCTCTGAATCTGAGCCATCCTGTCCTCAATCTTGCGAAAGTAGGGCAATAATTCCTGGTCCTCAGGGTTCTGCGCATGCTTGTTATAATAAGCCTTCCCCAGATCCGAAAATGTAGTATTGATCTCTTTTTCCAGATCAGAGATGACTGCATTCAGCTTTGCGGTCTCCGCCACGCCCTTTGTCTTTTCCAGCGCGTCCTGCCCTGTTTTCTGAATCTTTTTTCCCAATCCGTCATAAAATGCCATTCTTTTTGTCCTCCTCTTTTTCCTGTTTCATTTCTCTTTTATGTGATCACCAGACGTAGTGCCGGCAGTCAAAAGGCAAGCCCTTTCCACATATTTCTGTATTTTTATACATATGTTTTATCATAGCATATTATTTTCGTTTCTACAATTAAACTTTTGTCCGGGACAAACCTCAGGTAATTATTCAGGGGAAAATCAGTTCTTCCACCGTCACAAACTCATATCCCTCCTGCGAGAGCAGATCAATCACCTGCAGCGCCGCCTGCACGCTGGACTCCGAGGCATCGTGCAGCAGAATCACATCAAATTCTTCCACGGTTTCCGTAATTCTCTGCACGACCGGTGAAGCGTCCCCCGTCGCCCAGTCCAAAGGATCTATATCCCACAAAACTGTGACAAGACAGAAATCATCGTCAAGCACAGATAGCCAGTTCCCGTAAGGCGGACGCATAAATACCGGCCATTCGCCGGTCAGATCATAAATCAGATCGCCTGTACTTCGAATCTGTTCACAGGCCTCCGACTCCGACAGTGCAGTCAGACTGACATGTTCCCAGGCATGAATGCCAATCTCGTGACCGTCCGCATACATCTCCTCCACGATGTCCGGGTACCGTGCAATCTGCTCCCCCAGGAGGAAAAATGTAGCCTGTACACCGCGCTCCCGAAGCCCTTCCAGCAGCAATGGCGTGTAATCAGGATCCGGGCCGTCGTCAAACGTCAGTGCGATCTTTTTTGCTTCCGTGACAGCCGGATTATTATTTAATATCGCTATTACATCATCTTTCCCTGTATCAGACCTTTCTGGCGAATCGTCCTTATACATCCATCCATAAAATGTTAAACCGCAAATAATAATGAAAAGTACAAGATCTGCCAAAAACAGTCTTCTCCAACTTACTTTCAAACTATGATAAAACCGGAAAACTCAACCTTACTGATATCATATGTAAGCAGCAGAAAGAAAGAACTGCTTTACCATAGTAAAGCAGTTCCCTGTTTTTACAACACAATTTTTTATTTCCTACTTCACCCCGGCGGTCAGATGATCCCCTTCCACATCAATGAGGATCGTATCCTCCGCCCGGACCTGATCAGCCAGTATCAGCTTCGCGGAGAGCGTCTCCACGTGCTTCTGAAGGAAACGCTTCAGCGGCCGCGCGCCGTACACCGGATCGTAGCCGTGCTCCACAATGAAACTCTCAGCCTCCGGCGTCAGCTCCACGGAAATCTCCCTGTCCCGCAGACGGTCATTCAGCTCGTTCATCAGCAGATGAATGATGTTTCCGATATTGTCCTTCGTCAGCGGTTTAAAGAGGATAATCTCGTCCAGTCGGTTTAAGAACTCCGGCCGGAAGCTGGCGCGCAGTTCCTCCATCACCAGATCCTCCGCCTCAGAGCTGATCTCGCCGTTCACATCGATCCCTTCCAGCAGATGTGTGGAACCAAGGTTCGACGTCATAATGATAATCGTATTCTTAAAGTCCACCGTACGCCCCTGGGAATCCGTGATTCGCCCGTCGTCCAGCACCTGCAGCAGCACATTGAAGACATCCGGGTGAGCTTTCTCCACCTCATCAAAGAGGACGACAGAATACGGTTTTCTGCGGACTGCCTCAGTCAGCTGTCCGCCCTCATCATAGCCCACATATCCGGGAGGCGCTCCGATCAGCCGCGACACAGAATACTTCTCCATATATTCACTCATATCCAGACGAACCATGTTGGACTCATCGTCAAAGAGGCTGGCCGCCAGCGCTTTTGTCAGCTCCGTCTTACCAACGCCGGTAGGTCCGAGGAACAGAAAGGATCCGATTGGCTTCTCCGGGTCTTTAATCCCTGCCTTCGAGCGGATGATGGCCTCCGTTACTTTCGTCACACCCTCATCCTGTCCGATGACGCGCTTGTGCAGCTCCTCATCCAGATGCAGTGTCTTGTTCCGTTCACTCTCGGTAAGTTTCGCCACCGGGATGCCGGTCCAACGGGAAATAATGCGGGCGATCTCGTCCTCGCTGACATTCTCGTGCACAAGCGACATCTCTTTATTTTTAACGATCTCCTCCTCCGCGGCAAGCTGTTTTTGCAATGCAGGCTTTTTGCCGTATTGCAGTTCCGCCGCCTTATTCAGGTCGTAATTCTGCTCAGCCAGCTGGATTTCTTTGTTTAAGCTCTCCAGTTCCTCCCGCAGCTTCTGTACGCGCTCCACCGCTTTCTTCTCGTTATCCCACTGGGCTTTTTTCGTCTGGAACTCATTGCGCAGCTCCGCCAGTTCCCGCTGCAGATTTTCCAGACGGTCTTTGCTCAGACTGTCCTCCTCTTTCTTCAGGGCAGTCTCCTCAATCTCCATCTGCATTACACGCCGATTCAGCTCATCCAGCTCCGTCGGCATGGAATCCAGCTCCGTCTTGATCAGAGCGCAGGCCTCATCGACCAGATCAATCGCCTTGTCCGGGAGAAACCGGTCTGAGATGTAGCGGTTGGAGAGTACAGCCGCGGAAACCAGAGCGCTGTCCGTGATTTTTACACCATGAAATACTTCATACCGCTCTTTCAATCCCCGGAGAATGGAAATCGTATCCTCCACGGTCGGCTCATCCACCATCACCGGCTGGAACCGGCGTTCCAGAGCTGCATCCTTCTCCACATACTCCCGATACTCATCGAGGGTCGTGGCTCCAACGCAGTGCAGCTCGCCTCTGGCAAGCATCGGTTTTAACATATTTCCGGCGTCCATCGCGCCGTCCGTCTTTCCGGCTCCCGCGATCGTGTGCAGCTCATCGATAAAGAGGATAATCTGACCGTCGCTGGCCTTAACCTCATCCAGAACTGCTTTCAGACGCTCCTCAAACTCACCGCGGTACTTCGCCCCGGCCAGAAGCGCCCCCATATCCAGGGCAAACAGCTTTTTATCTTTCAGCGCCTCCGGCACATCGCCGCGAACAATACGCTGTGCCAGACCTTCCACCACGGCCGTCTTGCCGACGCCAGGCTCACCGATCAGCACCGGATTGTTTTTCGTCTTCCGGGAAAGAATGCGGATCACATTCCGGATCTCGCTGTCCCGCCCGATCACCGGATCCAGCTTCTGGTCGCGGGCACGCTCCACCATGTCGTAGCCGTACTTTTCCAGCGTATCATAGGTCGCCTCCGGATTATCCGAAGTCACGCGCTGGTTGCCGCGCACCGTCGAGAGCGCCTGCAAAAACCGCTCCCTGGTAATCCCGTACTCTTTAAAAATCTCCTTCAGCGCCGGATTCGGGTAACGAAGCATACTTAAAAACAGATGCTCCACGGAGACATACTCGTCACCCATCTGCTTCGCCTCGTCTTCAGCGGAAATCAACACCTTGTTCAGCATCTGTCCTATATATGGCTGTCCGCCGGAGACTTTCACACGCTTCGCCAGATGGCGTTCGGCATTGTCGTAGAAATGCTCCTTATTGATTTCCATCTTCTCAATCAGTTTTAAAATCAGGCCGTCCGGCTGGCGAAGCAGCGCCATCAGCAGATGCTCCTGCTCGATTTCCTGATTTCCATACTCGAAGGCCAGCTTCTCACAGTCCTGCACTGCCTCCATTGACTTTTGCGTAAATTTCTGGATATTCATAACACCACTCCTTTCGATATCTTAGCCCGATTTTTACATTATAGGAAGAATTCTGCTATCATATACATGAAATACATATTTCCTGTAGTGTAAAAATCAAATTCATTCACTTCACCCAGGAAACAAACATTACGGTGTAATATAACTCCGCCTTGCCTCCTGCTGACCCCGTTATAACACAAAAATTAGCACTCGTCAATAGAGAGTGCTAATAATTTCTGAAAATATTTTGTGTACTTAGTATGGAAACATCGGATCCACATATTCTCACTAGTACTGCGTATCCGAAGTTCCTGTGTTGACATTTACTCAAGACGTTTCTTCGATTTTTTCCTCCTTCTCTGCTGCTCCTGCCGCTGCTCTCTCATCTGCTCCAGCCCTTTTCCCACATAATCATCGCGGTAATCCAGGTTCATCTCATCCTCCATCGCCTTGTCTTCCTCCCGCATATACTTGCGGAATACCTTCTCGGTAAAAAGATTCATGCAAAGTACCGAAAGTCCCGGCACGATAAAGAGCACAGGCCAGACCGCCATGATCAGCATCGCAGCCCCCATACCGATTACCGCTACAGCGATGGTAATATGAAGATGGAGAATCGCAAAAAGAAACGCGTTTTTCAGATGTATCTTAATCGTACCCTCAAAACGGGCGATGTGGGCAAACACCCAGAACGCATAAATACACAGCAGAAAGATCAGCACTTCAAAGAAGATTGCGAAGTTCGCGTATCCGGTACTCGTCTCTCCCAGCGTATTCATATACCGGTAATCCGTCGCAAACACCACCACGGCCGCAAGGAAGCCCAACGTAATCAGCACCGACTGTTTCAGGTTCTGCCGGAAACTCTGCCAAAAACAGCTCCAGGTTTTCCCGCGTCCGTGCCGGATGCATTTGTTCACCGTGTAATAAAGCGCCACCGTTGACGCCCCCGAGGTAACAATCGGAATACACCCGATCATCCACAGAATGCTGACCAGGATCAGATCTGTGCACTGGTAAAAAAGATTCAGGACTTTCTCATAAGTGATGCGCTTTCCCATACTATCTCCTCTGACATGGGCAGAAAGGCTCTGCATAACACAGAGCCTCCCCACCTGTAAATTTTTCGTAACCAAGGGTTACTATTCACATGTCTGATTTAAGATAAAAAATCTTTGATTTTTGTAATCGAACTTATGCACGGCTGAAATATAACTACGGTCTCTTACGTGCCAACACGACGATTCTGCAGCTACATTTCAATCGACTGTGAATAATAACCATTAAATCAGGTACACCTGACCCTCATAGGGAAGCAGCTTCCCATCCGTCAGCTTCTTCTCTCCATCGTAATTGCTGATCAGGAGCTTCGCCGCAGATGCGTCCACTGTCTCAGGCACCGAAAAGGAAACTTCCTTATCTGTAAAGTTCAGCACCACAAACAGCTTCGCCCCTTCATAGTTGCGCTCATAGATGTAGAGGCTTTCGTTCTCCGGCTCATACTCTTTAAAGTCGCCGTAAATCGCCGCCGGCGTACTCTTACGCATGCGGATCAGCCGCTGCATATAATGAAAGATGGAATCCGGATCCGCCAGGGCTTCTTTTGCATTGATCTCCTTATAATTGGGATTCACTTTCAGCCACGGCGTCCCGGTGGTAAAACCGGCGTTCTCCGTGTCATCCCACTGCATCGGCGTACGGGCGTTGTCCCGCGCGCGGTAGCGGATGTTATCCAGCGTCTCCTCCGGGTCTGCGCCGCCCTTTACGACGCGCTCCTGCCACATATTGTGGATCTCCACATCGTCATAGTCGTCGATCGAATCGAAGGAAACATTGGTCATGCCAATCTCCTCACCCTGGTAAATATAGGGTGTGCCCTGGAGCGTCAGCAGCATGGTATAGAGCATCTTCTGGCTTTCCTTGCGGTATGCTCCGTCATTCCCCCAGCGGGAAACCGTCCGCGGCTGGTCATGATTGGTCCAGTACAGGCTGTTCCAACCCTTCCCGTTTACGCCATTCTGCCATTTGCTGAACACAGCTTTCAGCTCAGGGAGCGGCACCGTGCGGTGCGCCCAATGGTCGTTCTCTTCTCCATCGATCAGATTCTGATCAAACTGGAAGACCATATTCAGCTCTTCCCGGTCGTTCCCGACATACTTCAATGCCTCCTCCAAAGGCACGCCGGACATCTCGCCCACAGTCATGATATCATATTTTGACGTCACTTTCTCGTACATCTCATGATGGAACTCATGGATCCTCGGTCCGTCCTGGTAAAACTCTGTCCCGACATTCTCATACCCGGGACCTCCGTCCGGCAGACCCTCCACTTTAGAATAAAGGTTTGCCACATCCATGCGGAACCCATCGATCCCCTTGTCCAGCCAGAACTTTACGATATCATACACTTCCTCACGAACTTTTTCATTCTCCCAGTTCAGGTCGGGCTGTTTTTTGTAAACAGATGCAGGTAATACTGCCCGGTCGTCTCATCATACTCCCACGCCGGTCCGGAGAAGAACGACGTCCAGTTGTTCGGTTCCTTTCCGTCACGGGGATCCCTCCAGATATAATAATCTCGGTAGGGATTATCCTTTGATTTTCTGGATTCCATAAACCACTTGTGCTCATCCGAGGAATGGTTCACCACCAGATCCATGAGGAGCTTCATCCCTCTTGCATGGATTCCCTCCAGCAGTTCATTGAAATCCTCCATCGTCCCGAACTCATCCATGATGTCGCGGTAGTCTGAGATATCATACCCATTGTCGTCGTTGGGGGACTTATAGCAGGGGGACATCCAGATCACGTCCACGCCCAGCTCTTTGATATAGTCCAGCTTAGAAGTCACACCTTTCAGATCGCCGATTCCGTCCCCGTTGGAATCCATGTAGCTTCTCGGGTAAATCTGATATACGACTGCTTCTTTCCACCACTTTTTTTCCATAAAACATACTCCTTATTATTAAGTTACTAGTGTGACGTCTCGCAATTAACTGGACTTTATGCGCAGAATGTTTTTCTGAGAGTGCATCTCAAAAAACGGAGGCGTAGTGGGCTACGTCGAGTATTTTTGAGATGTGCTATCGGGAAAACAGGCAAGTATACAGTCCAGTTAATTCGAGGACGCCACACTAATTCATCAACCCTTCACAGCACCGTCCGCGATACCGGAAACGATCTGCTTCTGGCACAGCAGCACGATGATCAGCGTCGGAATGATCACGATCACGGAAGCCGCACAGACCTGCCCCCAGTATATCGTAAACTGATCCTGCATGTAGCTCAGGCGGACCGGAACTGTCTGCATACTCTCATTCACATTCATGGTAACAGAAAGCAGGTACTCATTCCACGCAGAGATGAAAGTCATGATCGCCGCGGTAAAGATGCCGGGCGCCGCCAGCGGGAACACGATCTTCCACAGGATACCCATTGACGAACATCCGTCCATTTTCCCCGCATCTTCCAGTTCCAGCGGAACCTGGTTGAAGTGTGCCACCAGGATCCACACCGCCAGCGGCAATGTGATCGTCGAGTAAGCCAGGCTGACCCAGTAGCTGTTCAGCATATCCAGTTTGTAGAACATGTTAAACAGCGGTCCGATCATGGTCATCTGGGGAAACATGGACACACCCAGTATAAAAGTCATAAGTGCCGTTTTCCCTTTGAATTTAAATCTGGAAATGATATAAGCGGACATGGACGCCACCACAATAACATAAAGCGTTGTAATCCCGGACATCACAAAACTGTTTTTCACCGCCCGCATGATACCTTTTTCCTGGACAACGATGCGGAAATTCTCAAACGTCGGGCTGTTCGCAATAATCTGATAACTGTGGCTGCTCAGGATCTCCGCCTCCGGCTTAAAGGATGTAATCACAATCCAGAAGAAAGGAAAAACCGTAATGATAAGGAAAACCGCGACAAAAATCCAGACAGCGATCTTCAGCCCTTTGTTTTTTGAAAAACTTAACATTGATCTTCTCCTCCCTTCTGTTAATCATCGTTGCTGATCAGCTGCGCGCCGAGCAGTTTAATAAATGCTAATGCTATAAGGAAGATGCAGATCGCCATGGCGATAACCACAACAGATCCATACCCGTAATTACTCTGGCTGAACATCAACTTATACGCATAGACAGAAAGTGTCTCTGTGCCGTTGGCAGGACCGCCGCCGGTCAGGATTGCGATCAAGTCGTACACACGGAATCCGTCCATCGTACGGAACAGCAATGCTACCACCAGGCTGGGCTTTAACAGCGGCAGTGTGATGCGGAAGAACGTCTGCACCGTCGTCGCACCGTCCAGCGCCGCGCTCTCGTACAGCGACTTGTCAATGACCTGCAGGCCTGCCAGCAAAAGCAGCGCCATATAAGGCGTCGTCTTCCAGACATCGGCGATGATGGCTGAAGCCATGGCGCCGTTGGATGTCAGGAGCATCGCCGACTGCTTCGGGATGATATGGAGCACGGTAAATATCTTGGAAACCACACCGTAGCTTCCATCATACAGGAAGCCCCAGATCGTAGCCGATACCGCCGTCGGAATCGCCCATGGGATCAGGCCGGTGGTCCGGACAATGCCGATACCCTTGATCGCCATGTTCATGATCATGGCGAGTGCAAGGCCGAGCACCAGTTCGCAGGCCACGGAGATCACGGTAAAGACCGCCGTGTGCCCCAGCGCCTTCCAGAACCGGCTGTCCTGAAGCAGAGTCGCGTAACCGCTGAGGCCGTGGAAATTGGATTCCACAATACAGGTCTCCATCTCTGCCAGGATCGTCTGGATATTCTCAGCGTTATAAAATTCAAGGTCTGCATTATTCTCATATACAGTGGTCAGCCGTTCGGAAATATCCGCGATAAACGCCTCCACTTCCTCTATCTCTGAGGAGGAAACCTTCACGGTTCCGGTCGTGTCCGCATACTGCGCCTGCATCTCCTCCGCCTCAGCGGCAACCGCCTCAAATTCAGCGACATCCTCGTCACTCAGACCCTCAATCGTCTTGTCAGAGGCAATAAAATAGCTGATATATCCGCAGTCTTCCGCGAACAGTGTCTCATTCAGCTGCTCCGATAAATAAAACCCATTCAGCTGCTGGTTATTCGTCTTATAATCAAAGAAAGAATATAAAACAGATGTCACAATGGGATACACGGAAAAAATTCCCAGGAATACAAACAGCGGAACAAGAAATAAAAATTGTTTAAAGCTTAACCTTCGAATCATTTTATCTCTCCCTCTTTATAAAAAGGATGCCGCATCAAGTACATGCATTTGCAGCAGCATTCAATGCGGCATCCCCAATCCTGCACTATAATCATGCAGCCTGTGTCAATTATTCTTCAGCCAGCAATGCCTCCACTTCAGCCACCGTGGTGTCAAGATCCGCCTCGCCGGAAAGGTAAGTGTGAATGGAAATCTGAAGCGCGTCAGACAGCTCATCGTAGTTGTCAGAGGACGGTCTCGCAATGGTGTTCTCCAGAGCGTTCAGGAAGCCCTCTTTGGTCAGCAACTGGTTTGCTTCCAGCACATCCGCATCCTCAAGATATGCATTGTAACCGGGTACATAACCGCCAACGCTGCAGAAGATCTGCTGGCCTTCGCCTGCGGTCAGATAATCAAGGAGCGCCCACGCGCCTTCCTTATTCTCACTGTTCGCATTGATCGCAAGCAGCCATCCGCCGATGCAGGAGCCGCCCGGAAGAGGAGCTACCTCTGTCTGATCCTGGGTGACAGTAGAATCATCTGTCAGGTTACCCCACTGATACGGCCAGTTGCGGGCGAATACGGTCTCGCCGTTCACATAACTGGTCAGTGTCTCAGACTCCTGATAGATCAGAATGTCGTCCGGGGTAGCAGCAGAATCGACCATGTTCTTCATAGCCTGAAGTCCGCCTTCGATATCGGTGAAGTTCGCGGTGTACTCATTTGCGTTGCAGACAAGACCTTCCGCCTGAGGTGCCTGGAAGGTAATGCCATAAGTGGTGCCGCCCTCGCCCATATACGCCTCAGCCATAGCCTGCAGATCAGCCCATGTGTAATCGCCGCTGATCAGAGTAGCCGCATCCTCCTCAGATACGATGTCGCTTCTGAAGTAAAGCACACCGAAGTCCGGATAAAGCGGAAGTGCGTATGTCTTCGCATTGTATGTACCAGCCTGTAATGAACCGGCATTGTACTCTGCCTGTGTTCTTCCTGCTTCCTGCATATAGCTGTCGAGAGGCTCGATATAGCCTGCCGCCGCCATGTCGCCTGCCCAGCAGGTATCAATAGCCATGACATCATACTCAGAGCTGCCTGCCGACAGAGCCGTGTTCAGGATATTGCGGTTCTCATCTGTGTCACTGGAAGCAACTACCCATTCTACACTGTACTCATCCTGAGAAGCCTCAAAAGCCTCGATCGCTGCCTCGATCGCGCCATTGCCATCGTCAGAACGGAAAAGAGTGATCACAGTCCTTCCATCGCTATCCGTATCCGAAGTCTCAGCAGACTCTGCCTCCGCTGAGGTGTCGTCCGTCTCAGCCGCCGCTGATGTCGTGTCATCCGTAGTCGTCTCGCTGTCGGAGCTGCTGCCGCATGCCGCCATGGAAAAAGCAAGCGCGCCGACCAGCATAATTGATAATACTTTCTTCTTCATTGTTTTCCTCCTTGTTAATATAATCCGGCCTGCAAACAGATACGGCTTCGGCAGTCAATGCCTCATCCGTTCACAGTTTGTACACAATCCAATATAACTTGCTTTAGTCATTTTGTCAATCAATTATATTATTTTTTTGTGATTTTTCCATTCTTTTTCTTGGCAAAACCGGAGGAGCTCCGCCAAAAAAGTTTAAATTAGTAAACCAACGCCCCTTTTTTCTTCTAAATTCGTCACAATTACCACGTGACAGTTTGTTTAGAAATTATAATTGACCAATAACCCTCTATTTAGTATACTCAATCTATCTGATATATCGTTTGGAAAGCAGTGACTAACATAACACGGTATAGATGCTGTAAACAACAGACACACAACTCGCGAAATAAGAATTTTTACTACAAGTCTGCTCCCCAAATGCAAATGCTCACATATAAAAAACAACATTTTTAAGAAAAAAGGAGAATCACACATGAAGAAACTAAATCTCGGCAAAAGCAGCCTTACCGTCCCTTCCATCGCCATCGGCTGTATGCGGATCGCGGACATGGAAGAATCCGCCCTGACTTCACACATTTCATATTGCATGGAACAGGGACTGAACTTCTTTGACCATGCGGATATCTACGCCGGCGGGATATGCGAGACCATATTCGGGAAAGCGTGGAAAAAGACCGGCTGCAAAAGAGAGGATATGATTTTTCAGTCCAAGTGCGGCATTGTCCCGGGAATCATGTATGATTTATCCGCGGAACATATTCTCCGCTCTGCAGATGATATTCTGAAACGTCTGGACACAGACTATCTCGATGTGCTGCTTCTGCACCGCCCGGATGCACTGATGGAGCCGGAGGAAGTAGCGCAGGCATTTGACAAGCTGGAACAATCCGGAAAAGTGCGGCATTTCGGCGTCTCAAACCAGCGTCCCAGCCAGATTGAACTGCTAAAAAAATACGTCCGGCAGGACCTGCTCGTGGATCAGCTGCAGTTCAGCATCCCGTTCTCCAATATGATCGCTGCCGGTATGGAGGTCAATATGCTGACAGACGGAGCGATCGACAGGGACGGCAGCATCCTCGACTATTGCCACTTAAATGATATCACAATCCAGGCATGGTCTCCGTTCCAGAGCGGCTCTGTGAAAGGCATTTTCATAGGTGATAACGATCACTATCCCGAGCTGAACCAGACGCTTCGCGATTTAAGTGCAAAATATCAGACCACACCGACAGCCATCGCTTCCGCCTGGATATTCCGGCATCCCGCCAACATTCAGATGATCGCCGGCACGACAAAGACAAGCCGCCTGGATGAGATCATACAGGGGAGCGAGATTATGCTGACAAGAGAAGAGTGGTACAGACTGTATCTCGCGGCTGGACATATGCTGCCGTAGGGCGGGCATAAATTATATCAGATAAGATCAGGCACTGTGTTCGTTTCTCACTTCTTCACCTGATATATTGCAAAGAATCAGCGCTGTTCAACCATGAGCGCTGATTCTTGCATGTTATTTTCTATATTCTGTGCATCAGTAAAATTTTATAAAGACTCTCATTTTTGGTTTCCCTTTCCTGTGATATACGCAAGCAACCCTCTGCATCCTTCCATGACATCCCGAAATGTCGCGTCAAAATCGCCGGTATACCAGGGGTCCGCCACATCGCGGCTCTTTCCTGCGAACTCCAGCATCTTGTAAATCTTGTTCTGCGGGTCTCCGCCTGCAATGTGTTCCATATTGCGAATGTTCGCCCGGTCCATGCCGATCAGGTAGTCGTATTCCAGGTAATCCCGCCGCGTCATCTGCACCGCCCGATGCGGAATCATCGGAATCCCCTCCTCGGCCAGCTTCCGCTTCGTGCCGTAGTGGGGCGGATTGCCGATCTCCTCGCGGCTGGTCGCGGCAGAGTCGATAAGAAATTTATCTTCCAGACCGGCCTGCACTGTTAAATAAGAAAAAACGCTCTGAGCCATCGTGCTTCGGCAGATATTGCCGTGGCAAACAAATAGTACTTTTATCATCTTTTTTCATTCCTTATCATAACTTCTTATTTCCCGAAAAACCCAGTATTTTCAACGGTTTGCGGTGAGCTGACAGATTTTTAATATCTTATCAGAAATTGATGTATTTTAATATGTTTTTGTCACGGAAAGGTGCAAAATAAGGTGCAAATTCACTGTCTGTGCACCTCGGCTTTTTTGCACCTTGCGTGACCACACATTAAAAATCTGAACTCAGAATATCATATTATCCCTCATTTGCCAACCGCTTTACCTCATCACTGACACTTGATAATGAGCACCTTTTGTGCTATCTTATAAATAGTCATATGGTTGTAATCCTGTCTTTGACAGTTGGTACAGTTAGAAAATCGCTCCAAGCCTTGAAATA
>JAJQAD010000141.1 GCA_021204005.1 Clostridiales bacterium | reverse complement strand
CTATCGCAAATCATATTTTTCTAGCCTTTTGTGTCTACTTTTATTGTAGCATCACTCTTATCATTATTAACTTACCGTTCACGTATTACTTCAAGGCCTGCAGCACCCGCACCGTCAGTTCATAATTCTTCTGCACCGATGCGATATTGAGCCGCTCCCGCGTGGTATGGATATCCCGCATCTGCGGGCCATAGGAAATGCAGTCGATTCCCGGTATTTTCTCACTGATCAGGCCGCACTCTACCCCGGCGTGAATACCGGTGAGCACCGGCTTTTCTCCGGTCAGCTCTTCATAGGTCTCCGACATGATCTTCTGGATTTTGGAACCCGGTTTGTACTCCCAGGCCGGGTAGACGCCGCCTGTCTCCCACCTGGCGCCAGCAAGCTCCGCCATATCCCGCATCCGCTTTAAAAGCCACGCTTTCTCCGTGGCGGAAGCGCTGCGGACGGAAAACGTCAGAGACATTTCACTCTCACCCAGACGCAGAATGCCCAGGTTTAAGGAGGTCTGCACCATATCCGGAATCTCCGGCATCACACGGAGAACACCGGATGGCATGTGTTCCAGAAGCATGGTAAGCGCCCGCTTTCCTTCTCCGGTCAGAACCGACGCGGTCCCGCACTCTTTCCTGGTCAGAGTCAGGGATAGTCCGGGCTCCACAGCGGCATACTCCGCCCGCACTGTCTCGAAAAACGCGGCCGCCTCACGCTCCAGATTCCCGGCTTCCTTTTCAGAAACTGCCAGAATCGCCCTGCACTGATTCGGAATCGCATTGTCCTTCTCCCCGCCGGAGAAATCTCCTACAGAAAATTCCACAGCCTCCCCGACCTGCGCCAGAAATCTTCCAAACAGAAGGTTCGCATTCAGCCGTCCCAGATGAATTTCTCCGCCGGAGTGACCGCCTTTCAGACCGCTGACTTTCCACTCATAGACAGCGCCTTTCTTTTCTTCCCGGGTCGCCGGCGCATAATAGGAAAAGGTCGCTCCCCCGGCACAGCTCGTCAGAAAAATCCCGTCGTCCTCCGAGTCCATGTTCAGCAGAATCCGGCTCCTTAAATCCGACGCATCCAGCGCGGCGGCTCCCAGAAGACCGATTTCCTCGTCCACCGTAAATACTGCCTCCAGCGGCGGGTGCCGCAGCGTATTGTCCTCCAGAATCGCCAGAGCGTAGGCGATGGCAATCCCGTCGTCTCCTCCCAGGGACGTCCCCTCGGCGTAAACCCACGCAGCGTCCTCCGTGACCGCCGGGCGCAGCCCCTCCGTCTGCATATCAATCTCACAATCCTCCGTCCGGACCGCCACCATGTCCATATGCCCCTGGAGCATCACCGTATCTGCATCCTCGTACCCCGGCGAGGCATCTTTCCAGATAATCACGTTTCCGCAGGGTTCCTGCCGGTATCTCAATCCATGTTTTTCCGCAAACGCGACGCAGTAGTCGCTGATCTGCTGCGTGTTCCCTGAACCGTGCGGGATGCTGCAGATCTCATCAAAATAACGCCAGACGTTCTCCGGCTTCAGGCTGCTTATCACTGACATAAATCTTTTAAACCTCCATTTGTTAAAGCTCAGCTACAATATTCCGCGCCACATCTTCCGTAACCGGCGTCGCATAGACGTTCTCCCCAAAGCAGACAATCTCACCGATTTTCTTCTGCACGACAAAACGCAGCCTCCCGTCTCTCACTTTTTTATCTGTGTACAGCTTCTGCACCAGCGCTTCCCGGTCGATGTAGTCCGGTATCTGTACCGGAAGTCCGGCCCGTTTCAGAAGCGCTGTCATGCGGTCTACATCCGCGTCAGACAGATAACCGAGCTGTCGGGCCAGATGAGCCTCCGCGACCAGACCAATGGAAACCGCCTCCCCGTGCAGCAGTCGGTAGCCGCTGACAGTCTCAATCGCCCGACCCACCGTGTGCCCCAGGTTCAGAATCTCCCGCAGCCCGCTCTCGCGCTCATCCCGCATCACCACATGATATTTGATCTGACAGTTTTTCTGCGCCATATGCTCACAGGGTTTCTGCTCCAGACAAAGAATTTCATCCAGGTGCTCTTCCAGATAGTCAAAAAACGCTTCATCCGCCATACAGGCGTGCTTGATTGTCTCCGCCAGGCCGCTGCGAATCTCCCGCTCCGGAAGCGTCCTCCAGGAGGCCAGGTCAAGATAAACTTTCTCCGGCTGGTTAAACAGGCCGATCAGATTCGTCGCCAGCGGCGTATCTACCGCTGTCTTTCCGCCCACCGAGGCATCCGCCGCCGCCAGCAGTGTAGTGGCATAGTTGATAAAGGGAACCCCTCTGCCATAGGTACCTGCAACAAAACCGGCCAGGTCTGTCACAACGCCGCCGCCCACCGCGATAATGCAGCAATCCCGGCGGTATCCCGCCGCCAGCATGGCATCCTCCAGCATAGCCTTTGTCTCCCGTGTCTTGCTCTTCTCTCCGGCTTCAAAGATAAAAAGCTCCGCCTGATATCCGATCTCCCGCAGCTTTTCTGTTACAGGCGCTGCGTAGAGGGACGCCACATTGGTATCCGTAATCACGGCAAACTTGCGGATGCCGCCCACCAGCCCGTCCGCAATATCCTTTATCAATTGCCCGGTCAATCCGTATCCGATCTCTATTTCATAGGAATCATCCACCACTTTTTTTAACTCTACCTGAAACTTTGCCATTTAGTACTGTCTCCTCTGAATTTATTTTTATAATGAAATAGTCATTACAATACAATGATATCTATGGATTGTTCCGTGACCATGGTATCATCATAGCACGATTTCCCGCTTTATAAAAGCAAGTTTTACTAGGCAAATCACTTTTTTTATACTATACTATTAAAATAAAACCTATGAGGAGGATTTTGATTATGAAGACATTTTCCGTAAAAGACTTTAACAAACCCATGCAGTTTTACACCAATTGCACCGGCTGTGTCCTTGTCCCGAAAAAGATGGATCAGGTGGTTGTGATCACCGCTACCGGCGAGCATGTAACGATCGGCGTGCAGATGCCTCACACGTTATCCGTCGCGATTTATGATAAACTGATGGAAGCGGCTCAGATCGGCGGCACCGTTGTGATCCCGGATATGCAGCAGATGAACGACGACGACATCCGCGCCATTGTGGAGGAAATTGAAGTCGAGCCGTAACTATTCAGGACAGTACTTCGCACTTGCTGCGAAGTGCGTCTGATAAAACAAACGAAGTAATTGCCGGAGAGCCAGTTATGACTATTTTTCAGATGCAGTGCTTTTTAAGCGCTGCGGAGACATTAAACTTTACCGAGGCGGCCAGCCGCATGTTTATCGCGCAGTCTTCTTTGAGCCGCAATATTTCTCATCTGGAATCGGAGCTGAACCTGACACTTTTTGTACGCACGAAAAAATATGTCAGGCTCACTCCGGTCGGCACCGTTCTCTATGCCGAATTTTCAAAATTATTACAGTTAGGGAACACCGTTGTACAAAAAGCAAGAAACGCTGAACTCGGCGAGACCGGCTATCTGCACCTGGGTGTGCTGGAAACGCAGCGTTCTGAAAACTTTTTGCCGGATCAGCTGACCCGGCTGCGCAAAAACCATCCCAATGTCCGCATTGATATCACCAGCGGCACATTCCGGGAGCTTCGCGAGGGCGTTTTAAACGGCGGCATTGATATCGCACTGACCTTAAGCTTTGATCTGGAAGATTACCCGGCGGACGAGATTGTCTACCAGGTATTTTTCCAGTCTCATCCCAAATGTGTCATCTCCAAATCCAATCCGCTTGCCTCCCGGGATTCTTTTGACTGGGATATGCTGTGTACGGAGATGATGATCGCCATCTCCCCGGAGGTATCCGCCGGGGCATACCACAATATCGTCCAGTTCTGCGAGCGCCACAATTTCACACCCGCAGGGACGATTTACGCCACTTCCATCCAGAACGCGCTTCTGAAAGTGGAGGCGGGACTCGGATTTTCCGTCATGGACGAGAACTGCATCTCGGATTCCAACACCTCCGTACTGTCCGTTCCTTTTTACAAGGCTGACCCGCTGCACCTGATCGCTGTGTGGTGGAAAAACAACATGAGTCCGGCCATCCCGCTGTTTACTAATCTGCTTATCTGAGGAACTGTCACAAAATAACCTGTACAGATTGCGGCAACTCCTAAATATAGTACATCAATTCATTATTAGCGTGATAATTCTGATATTCTCTCTCCAGGTCCTCCAACGTGATATTCTGAAGCAACTGATCCATCTGTCGGTTCACTGCGTCAACGATCTGACTCTGTATGGCAGACGCCGCCGCTGCGCTCCCGTTTTCCCCGGAGATATCCTCATCCGAAAGATAATAGCTCCCCTCTAACGCCCGGATCACTTCGGCGACAGTTATCCTTGCCGCAGGGCGGCTTAACAGATATCCGCCCTGCGGTCCCTTTACACTCTTAATAATACCGGCGCGCCGCAGAGAACCAAATACCTGTTCCAGAAATTGAACTGATATCTGGTTTCTCTGGGCAATGCTGCTCAGCGCCACATGTCCGGATTTTGAGTATACGGACAGATCAATCAGCGCGGTCAGCCCGTATCTGCTTTTTTTAGAAAACTTCATGCTAACACCTTGAAGGCTTCATCCAGATCCTGGATGATATCGTCAATATTTTCGGTTCCGATGGAGAGACGGATCGTATTGGGTTTGATTCCCTGATCCAGCAACTCCTCCTGCGTGCACTGGCTGTGAGTGGTGGTCGCCGGATGGATGACCAGGGATTTCACATCCGCCACATTGGCCAGCAGGGAGAAAATCTCCAGATTGTCTATAAACTTATGTGCTTCCTCCTGGCCGCCTTTGATTTCAAAAGTAAAGATGCTCGCACCGCCATTGGGGAAATACTTCTCGTACAGCGCATGATCCGGATGATCCGGAAGGGACGGATGATTCACTTTTTCCACCAGCGGATGTGCGCTCAGATACTCTACCACTTTTTTTGTATTCTCATTGTGACGCTCCAGGCGCAGGGACAATGTCTCCGTACCCTGCAGCAGAAGAAATGCCGCAAACAGGGAAATCAACGCGCCGGTATCTCTGAGAAGGATGGCCCGGATGTAGGTAGCAAATGCCGCCGGTCCCGCCGCATCCGTAAATTTCACGCCATGGTAGCTGGGGTTCGGCTCTGAAATCCATGGATATCTGCCGCTCTTCGCCCAGTCAAAGGTACCGCCATCCACAACAACGCCGCCCAGTGTGGTCCCGTGCCCGCCGATAAATTTGGTCGCGGAGTGAACCACGATATCTGCACCGTGCTCAATGGGGCGAATCAGATAAGGCGTGCCGAAAGTATTATCCACGACCACCGGGAGTCCGTGCCGATGTGCGATTTCTGCGATTGCATCCAGATCCGGGATGTCACTGTTCGGGTTGCCCAGCGTCTCGAGATAGATTGCCTTGGTGTTCTCCTGAATCGCATCCTCTACTTCCTGCAGATTATGCGCATCCACAAAGGTCGTGGATATCCCGTAAAGCGGAAGTGTATGCGCCAGAAGATTAGAAGTCCCGCCGTAGATCGTTTTCTGTGCCACAATGTGCTCTCCTTCTTTTGCAAGAGCCTGGATTGTGTAGGTTATCGCCGCCGCACCGCTGGCAAGCGCCAGACCGGCAACACCGCCCTCCAGAGCCGCTATTCTGTCCTCAAATACGCCCTGCGTGGAATTAGTCAGTCTGCCATAGATGTTTCCCGGATCCGCCAGGCCAAAGCGTGCCGCCGCATGGGCGGAATTGTGAAATACATACGATGTTGTAGCGTAAATCGGAACCGCTCTTGCGTCAGAAGCCGGATCCGGATTCTCCTGACA
>JAJQAD010000039.1 GCA_021204005.1 Clostridiales bacterium | reverse complement strand
TTAAAGGAAGAGTACGATGCGGACTTTGTGTTTGTCACCCACTATCCTTCGAAGAAGAGACCGTTTTATGCTATGGATGATCCGGCGGATCCGACCTACACATTAAGTTTTGACCTGTTGTTCCGCGGGTTGGAGATCACCACCGGCGGACAGCGAATCCACGATTATCATGAACTGCTGGCCAAAATTGCGGCTAGAGGTATGGAGACGGAAGGAATGGAGCATTACCTCGCTGCGTTTAAACACGGCATGCCGCCTCACGGCGGTCTGGGCATCGGCCTCGAGCGTCTGACCATGCACCTGATCGGAGAGGAAAATGTGCGGGAGGTTACATTGTTCCCGCGGGATTTGAGTAGGCTGGAGCCTTAGCGTAGGCAATGAGCAGCGCCGACAGGCAAAAATCACGTCTGCGGGGAGCGGGCTCACCGGCAGACGGGAGGTTTTGGCTGTTGATAGGGCGAAGCCCGGAAAACGAAAAACGCGAAGCGTTTTGAGTGAGCGTTGCGGAATAAAGGGAGTCAGTGAGAGACGAGAAAAAACGCGAAGCGTTTTGAGTGAGCACTGCGGATCTAAGAGAATAAAAGATAGATAATAGAAAGGAGCGCATATATGAAGCACCTGGGGACACAAATGCTGGCGACGGAGCGCCTGACCCTGCGCCGTTTCACCGCGGAGGATGCGGAGAGTATGTTTTACAACTGGTCGGGTGACCCGGAAGTGACGAAATACCTCACCTGGGAACCCCAGGAGAGCGTGGAGACCACGGCAGCATTTCTGGAAAAATGGGAAAAAGAATATGAAAGCGATGAGACTTACCGGTGGGCGATCGAGCTCAACGATATCGAGCAGCCGATCGGTGCGATTGAAGTCGCATCGATACAGGAGAAAACGAACAGCATGGAGATAGACTTCCGCGTGGGAAAGGAATACTGGCATCACGGCTATACCTCGGAAGCCCTGGCGGAAGTGCTGCGCTTCCTGATGGGCGAGGTGGGAGCCGGCCGCGTCTGGGCGAAGTATGACGTGCAGAATTCCAATGCCGGTAAAGTGATGGAAAAATGCGGCATGCAGCGGGAAGGTATTTTAAAGAGAGCCGGATGGAACAACACCGGTATCGTAGACCTGGGGATTTCCGCGAAAGTAGTCAGCGCTGCTGTGATGACAGAAGATCCCGAGCCGGAAGAAGAAATTTCCAATCACGTGACTAAGGTCATGGGTGAGGACGGAAAGCTTCGCAACGTGATCTCCGATGAGACTATGGAGTATGTGGGTATCCTGGCGAAGCTGGAGCTTTCCCCGGAGGAGGCTGAGGCAGCGAAAAAGGATATGGCAGACATGCTGGACTATATTGACAAATTGAACGAACTGGATACCACCGGCATCGAGCCTATGTCTCACGTATTCCCGGTCAATAACGTGTTCCGCGAGGATGTTGTGACCAACGGGGACGGCAGCGAGGCGACACTCGCGAACGCACCGGTGAAAAAAGACGGCGGCTTTAAAGTGCCGAAGACCATAGGCGATTGACAGGAGGTGCCAGGATGAGTACAGAGAAAGAAAAATTAACCGGACAGAGCACCTGCTGCTGCGGCGGGAAAAAGCAAAGCAACAGTGCATCGGATAGTAATCTCATGAGCCTTACCGCTGTGGCGCTCGGCCAAAAAATAAAAGCGGGTGAGGTGACCGCAGCGGAGGCGGCGAAAGCAGCCATGGCAGCGATACAGGAAAAAGAGGGAGCAATCAACGGGTTTGTCACGGTGCTGGACGAGACCGCAGTTCTGGCACGCGCCGAAGAAGTGCAGAAGAAAATTGATTCCGGCGAGCTGACCGGACCGCTGGCCGGCGTGCCGGTGGCAATCAAAGATAATATGTGCACGGAGGGCGTACTGACGACCTGTTCTTCCAGAATTTTGTATAATTTTATTCCGTCCTACACGGCGACAGCTGTTGAGAATCTGGAAAAAGCCGGTGCGGTTATCATCGGCAAGACAAACATGGATGAATTTGCCATGGGAAGTACCACAGAGACATCTGCGTTCGGTGAGACGAAGAACCCGTGGAATACAGATCATGTGCCGGGAGGTTCTTCCGGCGGTTCCTGTGCGGCGGTTGCGGCGGAGGAAGTGCCCTGCGCACTCGGGTCAGACACGGGAGGTTCCATCCGTCAGCCCAGCGCCTTCTGCGGAGTGACCGGCATCAAGCCTACCTACGGCACCGTGTCCCGGTATGGTCTGATTGCCTATGGTTCTTCTCTGGATCAGATCGGTCCCATCGCGAAAGATGTCACGGACTGTGCAGCGATCCTGGAGACGATTGCCTCCCATGACACAAAAGATTCCACTTCTGTCGCGCGGGATGACTTAAATTTCACAGAAGCTCTTGTGGACGATGTCAGGGGACTGAAAATCGGTATTCCCAGAGACTATTTCGGAGAAGGACTGGACGAGGAGGTAAAAAATGCGGTTCTCGCGGCGGCAAAGACGCTGGAGGAGAAAGGCGCGGTCGTGGAGGAGTTCGATCTGGGTCTGGTGGAATATGCCATCCCGGCCTACTATGTCATCGCCTGCGCGGAGGCCAGTTCCAACCTGTCCCGTTTTGACGGTGTCAAGTACGGCTACCGCACCGCAGAGTATGACGGCCTTCATAATATGTATAAAAAATCCCGTTCCGAGGGCTTCGGCCCCGAGGTGAAGCGCCGGATTATGCTGGGGTCGTTTGTCCTGAGTTCCGGCTATTATGACGCGTATTACCTGAAAGCACTCCGTGTCAAGGCGTTGATTAAAAAGGCGTTTGATGAGGCTTTTGCAAAATATGATGTGATTCTCGGACCGGCGGCGCCCACCACGGCACCGAAGCTGGGCGAGTCCCTAAGCGACCCGATCCGCATGTATCTGGGCGATATTTATACGATATCGGTCAATCTGGCAGGACTTCCGGGAATTTCTCTTCCCTGCGGGACGGACAGCAAGGGGCTTCCCATTGGGATGCAGCTTTTGGGAGATTGCTTTCAGGAGAAAACTATCATCCGCGCAGCATACAGTTTTGAACAGACGCGGAACTATCAGCGCCCGCCGATGGCGGCAGGAGAGTGATTGCAAGGAAATAGCTGTCGGAACATTGAACTGTAACAGTAAAGCAGAGTTTGCAATCCAATCGGAAAACGATGTAAGAAAGGAGGTCGCGGAAGTTTCCTGTTTTTCAAAGTGAAACCAATGCGAGTCATAATATGAGTAAAAATTACGAAACCGTCATCGGCCTCGAAGTTCATGTGGAGCTTGCCACGAAGACCAAAATCTTCTGCTCCTGCTCCACCGCTTTCGGCGGAGCGCCGAACACCCACACCTGCCCGGTCTGCACCGGAATGCCCGGTTCTCTCCCGGTACTGAATAAGCAGGTGGTGGAGTACGCCATGGCCGTGGGTCTGGCAACCAACTGTACGATCACACAGCACAATAAATTTGACCGGAAAAACTATTTTTACCCGGATAATCCGCAGAACTATCAGATATCTCAGCTATACCTTCCCATCTGCCGGGACGGCCATGTGGAAATCGAGACTTCTGCGGGAAAGAAAAACGTCCGTATTCATGAGATCCACATGGAGGAGGATGCGGGAAAGCTGGTTCACGATGAGTGGGAGGATGTCTCCATTGTGGATTTCAACCGTTCCGGCGTGCCGTTGATTGAGATTGTCTCCGAGCCGGATATGCGTTCCGCGGAGGAGGTCATCGCTTATCTGGAAACCCTGCGTCAGACGATTCAGTATCTGGGCGCTTCAGACTGCAAACTGAACGAGGGCTCCATGCGTGCCGATGTGAACCTCTCTGTCCGGGAAGCGGGGGCGAAGAAATTCGGCACCCGTACCGAGATGAAAAACCTGAACTCGTTTAAAGCCATTGCCCACGCAATCGAGGGCGAGCGGGAGCGGCAGATTGAGCTGTTGGAGATGGGGCGCAAGGTCGTCCAGGAGACCCGGCGGTGGGATGACAACAAGGAATCTTCCCATGCCATGCGTTCCAAGGAGGATGCGCAGGATTACCGTTATTTCCCTGATCCCGATCTGGTGCCGGTAGAAATCTCTGATGAGTGGATTGAGAAAGTCCGCGCGGCGCAGCCGGAGCTGCGCCCGGCGAAGCTGGAGCGCTACAAAACAGAGTATGATATTCCGGAGTACGATGCGAAAATTATCACCGAGAGCAAGCGGATGGCGGATCTCTTTGAGGCGACGGTTGCCATTGGCGGCAAACCGAAAAAGGTATCCAACTGGCTGATGGGTGAGACAATGCGTCTGCTCAAAGAAATCGGGCAGGACGCAGCGGATCTCTCCTTCTCACCGGCGCATCTGGCGGCTCTGATTGATCTGGTAGATGCCGGAACCATCAACGGTTCCGTGGCGAAAGAGGTCTTTGAGGAGATTTTTAAGGACGATGTTGATCCGAAAAAATACGTAGAGGAGCATGGTCTGAAGGCGGTCAACGACGAGGGCGCGTTGCGGACCACAATCGCGCAGGTTATCGCCGATAATCCGAAGTCTGTGGAGGATTACCGCGGCGGTAAGAAGAAGGCGATGGGCTTCCTCGTGGGTCAGACGATGAAAGCGATGAAAGGCAAGGCAGATCCGGCGATGGTAAACCGGATTGTGAAAGAATTGCTGGAGCAGTAGGATTTTGTGGTTTCCACTTAAATTATTGTATTTGTTTACACACGGAGCGCATCCGTGTGTATGTATATTTGGAATTGCCCAGATATATGTTAAGAAACAGACCTCCGCAGGGACAGATAAAACTGGCCTGCGGAGTTTTTTATTTCATAAGAAAGACCTTGTTTTTGTAAAGTGCTAAAGTGTGGATTTTTCTATTGATCAGATAATAGATCAGATAATAGAAATATGGAAAAAATATTGCACTTCTCCCCATCCTGCGTTATACTCCATATGAATGATTCAGGCAGTTTTATTTCTCGAATTTCTTCTGCCTGTTGGGGCGTTGTTTTTGCGCTCGGTCTGATTTTCCGGCATATTCGTCAAAATCAGTCTTTACACATTTATATTATTTTTTTATAATGGAGGAGGATATTATATGGAGCAGAGAAAAACATTACACGAGTTAACCCTGCTGGATCGGTTTTTATTTGATGAGGCGATGGAAAAACCGGAGAATATGCAGGCAGTGTTAGAAATCATTCTGGGTAAAGAGATTATTTTAAATAATTTGCCACAGACAGAAAAGGAACAGAGAACCTCGTCCCGGTTTCGATTTGTGAAAATGGATGTGTGGACGCAGGACGAAGAAGGGGTTATCTATGATGTAGAAGCACAGCAGCGTAATACTGGAAATTTGCCGAAGAGGAGCCGTTATTATCAGTCGTTGATTGATAGCAGGCAATTAGAGCCGGGGGTAGATAACTTTAATAAAATAAATCCTGTCTTCGTCATTATGATTATGCCGTTTGATTTATTTGGACAGAATAAATACAGATATACTTTTATGATGCAATGTGAGGAAGTGTCGGGGTTAAAGTTGTCTGATGGTGCTTTTCGGATTTTTTTGAATACACATGGAAAAGACGATGACGCTGTTACTGCCGAATTAAAAGAGCTACTGTATCTTATGGAACATACTAATGATAACGATAAGGTTTTTCGGAGCGAGAGAGTGGAACAGCTTCGGAATAGCGTTCGTGCGATTCAGAATAATGAGGAAGTAGGTGTACGGTATATGCAGGCATGGGAAGAAAGACTGATGTTTGAGCGGGAAGCCCGGGCAAAAGGAATTGCGGAGGGGCGCGCAGAAGGGCGAGAGATAGGTCTTGCGGAAGGACGAGCGGAAGGACGAGCAGAAGGACGAGCAGAAGGACGAGCAGAAGGAAGAGCAGAAGGCTGCGAAGAGCGGTACATTCAGAGAAGTGTTGAGTTGATTTACAAAAATATGAAAAAA
>JAJQAD010000041.1 GCA_021204005.1 Clostridiales bacterium | reverse complement strand
GTATTATTTCTCAGGGATACCGCAAATAATATTTCAAAACAGTCAGAAGGAGAGAAGAAAATGGCTAAAAAAGTTGTAATCGCAAGTGCTTGCCGTACAGCAATCGGCAAAATGGGCGGACAGTTTGGTAACACACCGGCTGTTGAATTGGGCTCCATCGTAATCAAAGAGGCTATTAACAGAGCCGGCATTGCGGCGGATCAGGTTGACGAAGTAATGATGGGTTGCGTTATCCAGGCTTCCCAGGGACAGAACGTTGCACGTCAGGCTTCCATTAAGGCAGGTGTTCCGGATACCGTACCGGCATTCACACTGAACGTGGTTTGCGGTTCCGGTCTGAAGTGCGTAAACGAAGCGGCGAACATGATCATGGCAGGACAGGCTGACATCGTTGTTGCAGGCGGTATGGAGAACATGTCCATGGCTCCTTACGCTTTGAAGAAAGCTCGTTTCGGTTACAGAATGAACAACGCTACCATGATCGACACCATGGTAAACGATGCACTTTGGGATGCGTTTAACAACTATCATATGATGATCACCGCTGAGAACATCTGCGATCAGTGGGGACTGACCCGTGAAGAGCTTGATGCATTTGCAGCTGCTTCCCAGCAGAAGGCAGTAGCGGCTCAGGAGAACGGCGCATTTGATGCTGAGATCGTTCCGGTTCCGATTAAGGTGAAGAAAGAGACCGTTATGATCACAAAGGATGAGGGTCCTCGTCCGGGTACCACCACTGAGTCCCTTTCCAAGTTAAGATGCTGCTCCGGTAAAGAGGGCGGACTTGTTACCGCAGGTAACGCTTCCGGCATCAACGACGGTGCTGCTGCTGTTGTCGTTATGAGTGCTGAGAAAGCAGAAGAGCTCGGTGTGAAGCCGATGGCTACCTTCGTAGCAGGCGCTCTTGGCGGATGCGCTCCCGAGATCATGGGTATCGGCCCGGTTCCGGCTACACGCAAAGCGCTGAAGATCGCAGGCCTTGAGATGGACGACATCGATCTGATCGAGGCAAATGAGGCATTTGCTGCTCAGTCTGTAGCGGTTCAGAAAGAGCTCGGATTCAGCTCTGACATTCTGAATGTCAACGGCGGCGCAATCGCTCTCGGACATCCGGTTGGTGCTTCCGGCTGCCGTATCCTTGTTACTCTGCTTCACGCAATGCAGACCAGAGACGTTACATACGGACTGGCTACCCTTTGCATCGGCGGCGGCATGGGCTGCGCGACCATCGTGAAGAAAGAGGCATAAGAGACTACAATTACATAATGCATAAGAGGTGTTATGGGATATCGCGGTCGTGACCGGTCGGGCACAGGATGCGAGTAGAAATTAGTTAATCTTATACAGGATTATAATTTATTCCGGGAAAAGGCTCCGCGGAGGCGGGGGCTTTTTCAGACACAGGATAGTTAAAATTATAACAAAGATATTTTTAAGGAGGAACTATCATGAAAGTTGGAGTAATTGGTGCAGGCACAATGGGTTCCGGTATCGCGCAGGCTTTCGCTCAGACAGAGGGCTACGAAGTTTATCTGTGCGACATCAACGATGAGTTTGCTGCAAACGGCAAAAACAAGATTGCAAAAGGCTTTGCAAAGCGTGTAGCTAAGGGCAAGATGGACCAGGAGAAAGCGGATGCTATCCTTGCGAAGATTACCACCGGTACCAAGGATATCTGCACAGACGCGGATCTGGTAGTGGAGGCTGCTCTGGAAGTGATGGATGTCAAAAAACAGACATTCAAAGAGCTGCAGGATATTGTTCCGGCAGAATGCATTTTTGCTACCAACACTTCTTCTCTGTCTATCACCGAAATCGGTGCGGGACTTGACAGACCGCTGATCGGTATGCATTTCTTCAATCCGGCTCCGGTAATGAAGCTGATCGAGGTAATTCAGGGTGCGAACACACCGGATGAGCTTCGTGATAAGGTGATTGAGATTTCCAAATCCATCGGCAAGACCCCGGTTCAGATCAACGAGGCTCCGGGCTTTGCGGTAAACAGAATTCTGGTTCCGATGATCAACGAGGCTGTCTGCGTACTGGCAGAGGGCGTTGCATCCGTAGAGGATATTGATACCGCCATGAAGCTTGGCGCGAACCATCCGATGGGACCGCTGCAGCTTGGCGATTATATCGGACTGGATATCTGCCTGGCGATCATGGAGGTTATTTACTCTGAGACCGGCGATCCGAAATACCGTCCGGCTCCGCTGCTTCGCAAGATGGTGCGCGCGGGCAAGCTGGGATGCAAGACCGGTATCGGCTTCTACGACTACAGCAAATAAGACATTTTTAAGTGGAGGAAAATGAAATGGAATTCGGATTAGATAAGAAGCATGAAATGGCCAGAAGCCTTTTCAAAGAATTCGCAGAGAATGAAGTAAAGCCTCTCGCTCAGGAAGTGGATGAGACAGAGACATTCCCGAGAGAGACCGTTGAGAAGATGGCAAAATACGGTTTCCTTGGCATTCCTGTACCGAAAGAGTACGGCGGACAGGGCTGTGATGTCCTCACCTACGCGATGTGCGTGGAAGAGATGGCAAAGGTATGCGGTACGACAGCCGTTATCCTTTCTGCTCACACTTCCCTGTGCATTGACCCGATTCTGACTTACGGCACACAGGAGCAGATTGATAAATATGTTCCGGATCTTGCCGCAGGCAAAAAGCTGGGTGCTTTCGGCCTGACCGAGCCGGGCGCAGGAACTGACGCCCAGGGACAGCAGACAAAGGCAGTGCTGGATGGCGACGAGTGGGTGCTGAATGGTTCCAAGTGCTTTATAACCAACGGTAAAGAGGCGGATGTTTATATCGTGATCGCTGTCACCGGAAAGATTGAGAAGCGCGGCAGAGTACAGAAAGAGATCTCCGCATTTATCGTGGAAAAGGGAACTCCCGGGTTCTCCTTCGGCGTAAAGGAGAAGAAGATGGGTATCCGCGGTTCTTCTACCTATGAGCTGATTTTCACCGACTGCCGTATTCCGAAGGACAACATCCTCGGCAAGAAGGGCAAGGGATTCGGTATCGCGATGCACACGCTGGACGGCGGACGTATCGGTATCGCGGCGCAGGCGCTTGGCCTTGCGGAGGGCGCTCTTGAGTGCACCATCGCCTATGTAAAAGAAAGAAAGCAGTTTGGCAGAAGCATCGCCCAGTTCCAGAATACACAGTTCGTGCTGGCTGACCTGGCGACGAAAGTTGAGGCGGCGAAGCTGATGGTTTATAAAGCTGCTATGAAGAAAGACGAGTATCAGGCGGGAGCGAAAGTTTCCTATTCCGTAGAAGCGGCGCAGGCGAAGCTGATGGCGGCCGAGGTTGCCATGGAAGTGACGACCAAGTGTGTACAGCTGCACGGCGGTTACGGTTATATCAGAGAGTACGATGTGGAGCGTATGATGCGCGATGCCAAGATCACGGAGATCTACGAGGGAACCAGCGAGGTTCAGCGTATGGTTATTTCCGGCAGTCTGTTAAAGTAGGAGGATAGAATCATGAAAATAATTGTTTGTATCAAACAGGTACCTGATACAGCAGGCGGAGTTCAGTTCAATCCGGACGGAACTTTAAACAGAGTAGCGATGCTCACGATTATGAACCCGGATGACAAGGCAGGCCTTGAGGCAGCTTTGCGGTTAAAAGATCAGTATGGCGCGGAAGTGACCGTTCTGACGATGGGACTTCCGAAGGCGGCGGACGCTCTTCGTGAGGCTCTGGCGATGGGCGCGGACAAGGCTGTCCTTGTAACCGACCGTGTGCTTGGCGGCGCTGATACATGGGCGACATCCTCCACCGTGGCGGCGGCAATCCGCAAGATGGACTATGATCTCATCATCACCGGTCGTCAGGCAATCGACGGTGATACCGCACAGGTGGGACCGCAGATTTCCGAGCATCTGAATATCCCGGTTATTTCCTACGCGCAGGATATTAAGCTTGACGGTGATTCCGTAATCGTGCAGCGTCAGTATGACGACAGATATCATATGGTGAAAGCGCAGCTTCCCTGCCTGATTACCTGCCTTTCTGAGTTGAATGATCCGAGATATATGACTCCCGGCGGCATCTTTGACGCATGCGATGCAGAGATCACGACCTGGGGCAGAGCGGATCTGGATACGCTGGATGACGGCAACATCGGTCTGGCCGGATCTCCGACTAAGATCGCGAAAGCATCCGACAAAGTCCGCAAAGGCGCCGGTGAGAAGATCACCCTTGACACAGAAGAAACTGTCGCTTACCTGATTGGTAAGATGACAGAGAAGCATGTCTGCGGACTGTAAAAGAAAGGAGAGATTACAATGGCAGCAATGGAACAATCCTTAATTGAGCAGTACAAAGACGTGTATGTATTTGCTCAGCAGGTAGATAATGAAATCAGCCAGATTGCACTCGAGTTACTGGGCGAAGCGAAAAATCTGGCGAATGATCTGGGACAGAAGGTTGTAGCTGTCCTGATCGGATATAATGTAAAAGACCTGGCGGATCAGCTCGCGGTTTACGGCGCTGACAAGGTTATCGTGGTGGACGACAAAGAGCTGGAAGTATACCGGACAGAGCCGTATACCCATGCGCTTGCATCCGTGATCAACGAGTTTAAGCCGGAGATTATGCTGGTAGGCGCAACCGCCATCGGCCGTGACCTCGGTCCCCGCGTATCCGCCCGTGTACAGACCGGTCTGACTGCGGACTGCACCTCCCTTGCAATCGGCGATTTCCCGCTTGTGGCGATGCCCGGCAAAGAGCAGAAGCACAATCAGCTGCTGATGACCCGTCCGGCGTTCGGCGGCAACACCATCGCGACCATCGCCTGCCCGGATAACCGTCCGCAGATGGCGACGGTACGCCCCGGCGTTATGCAGAAGATCGCTCCGATCGAGGGTGCAAAAGCGGATGTTGTTGAGTATAATCCGGGATTTACTCCGGACAACAAATATGTTGAGATTCTTGAGATTGTCAAGAATGTTGCTGATGTCGTAGACATCCAGGATGCGAAGATCCTGGTATCCGGCGGCCGTGGCGTAGGTTCTCCGGAAAACTTCAAGCTTCTCGAAGACCTGGCAGCTGTGGTTGGCGGCACCGTATCCTGCTCCCGTGCCGTGGTTGACAGCGGCTGGAAGCCGAAAGACCTCCAGGTAGGCCAGACCGGTAAGACGGTTCGCCCGAAAGTTTACTTTGCAATCGGTATCTCCGGAGCCATCCAGCATGTGGCCGGTATGGAAGAGTCTGATCTGATCATCGCGGTAAACAAGGACGAGGATGCGCCGATTTTTGACGTAGCTGACTTCGGTATCGTCGGTGATCTGAACAAGGTAGTTCCTCTTCTGACAGAGGAGATCAAAAAGGCTATCGCCAACAAATAATGCTTTTGACTTTTGAAATATTATGAAAGATTCCCGCGGGGTCGGATGATGTCCGATGGCCGCGGGAGTTTTTTCGCATTTAGGGTTTTTCCATTTTCATAAAAATAGGGTAGATTTTTCTCTTCGGGTCAACTATAATAATTGTAGGTTTTAAACAGATGGAATTGTTTTAAGTATATAAAAGGTGTATGAGATGGCAGAAAACGGATGGGACAATTTTGGCAGACAGATATTGAATACCGTGGATGATGCAATCCGATATGGTGATTTTTCCAATCTGAGCAGAAGTGTTGGAGATATTATCAATAATACCATTGATGCGGCGACGGGGCGGGGGACTTCGAACCGTCAGGCGTCGTATGGCGGCAATTACAGCGGAAATGCCTCCTATGGCGGAAATGCCTCCGCGCAGCGCCAGAACGGGAGCGGCAATACGAGCCAGCCGACGGTATATCTGTTTGACCGGCATCCGAAAGGCAAGGCGGCTTCAATTCTTATGTGCGCGGGCGGCTATCCGGCAACCCTGATTTTCGGTGTTCTGTTTCTCGCACTCGTGGTGCTCGCGTTTACCGATCCGTTTATCAT
>JAJQAD010000158.1 GCA_021204005.1 Clostridiales bacterium | reverse complement strand
CCCTGATGCCCAGCCTGTCTGCCAGGTTAATCTCACGCAGCATCCCCTCAGAGATGTTGTTATGCGCCCCGGTGAATGCCCACACTTCATCCGACATTGCCAGCCAGTCCTCACCCAGCTTCATGCCACGCTCACGTGCGTCCTTGTCGTCATCGTCCAAAAACTGTGTGAAATAAAGATGAGGTGCGAGGGGCTCCATACCGGCAAGGGAGATAAACTTACAGGCCACCGTTGCCCTGCGGATGTTAGACGCAAGCTGGCTTTTTCTTGTCTCCTCATCCTCCGCCGTCGGGCGGTATGGCGAGCTGACAAAAATCCGCCTTGGTCTTTCCCTGCTTTCCGTTTCCATGGCTTCCAGCCTCCTTTCATAATTTGAGTGGGAGGGGAACCCCTCCGGGATAATCCTGTCCGGATGTTTCCCTTCGGGGTTCTCTCAACCGCTCTGTCCTATAGGCCTGGGAAATGCGGTTTTTTAGACGCTTTACAGAAATTCTTCAAAAATTTTTTTATTCTTCTGCAGCTTCTCCATCGCACGGTCAAATGTACCCTTAGCCGATCCCGGCTTGATGCCCAGTCTCTTTCCGATCTCCGTCCATCCAAACTGCTCCTCTATATGCAGCTTCACGATCTCCATCTGCCGCTCTGACAGCACACAGCCCGCCGTTCCCCACAGGCGTTCCTTCTCATCCTGCATGATGACCGCCATTTCTACGTCAACGCTGTCGGCCGGGTCGATGTCGGTCACATCTCCGTTCTTATCAGGCACGCCGTTACCTGTCATGGAAATCCGGGTGTCTTCAAACATCTCCTCATACCGATCTTCCATGCGCTTCTCTCCGGCAAACATGACGGCCTCGCCCCAGTTATCTTTACTGAGGTTGAACTTCTTATCGCAAATCTCCACATCCGGGTTTCCCTCAAATTTCTCGCTATGGACGTATTCCATGCGCAGGACGGTTTCGTGGCAGGGCTTGAGGTAAGCGGCAAACCCGTTGTCATAAACTTCAACCCGGCAGTCACGGACTTTTTTGGCCGCAACTATCGTACCTGTGCGGCGGAGCGCCTTGACCGTCAGGATGTCCTCCCCCTTTGTTTTTGTGATCCTCGCCTTTACCTCGCTCAGTTTAAGATCCTCGTTGACGTTAACTACCTTGTTAAAGAGCACCCGCTCCTCATCGTTCATACCGGCATAGGTCTCTGCCGTGATTCCTGCTTCGCTTGCGGCTGCCTCTCTTGCTGCCTTTGTAATTCGTTCGATATCTGCTTTTTTCATGATTGGACTCCTATCCCCGCGGATGCGTTTGACGGTGGAGTCCATAAAGCAGAAAACCGGTGTATCCTCCTGACACACCGGCTCGCAGTTCCCCGCTTATAATTGGAGGGAGGCACGACAAATAACGGTGGGTCACGGAATTTTTTCAAAAATCCTGCACTATGCCCTTTATCGACACAGTGTGTGTTTTTGAATGTTTTCCTTATGAACTCCACCGCCCAGTAATGCGCATCTCCTAAGCGGATTTTGTTTTATGATTGGTTATCGGGTTACTTCTCCGGCGGCTCTCCCGCCGTCTGTATGTGGACTAACTGGTATTCCACATAAGCGTGTCCTCCTTTCTGTGTGACTGCTGTCTGCATTGTTGCTGTTTATGTGTTCCTCTGGTGTATATAACGATTGTGGCTTCCGGGAACTGCTCCTGCTCCTCTGGTATATATAACGAGGCTGTTCTCCGGGAACTGAATCCTCCGCTATATATAACTGTTGTATGTTGTAGTAACTTTCTGCCGGATGGATAAAGCTTTTTCTGAAACCGGCCCGTAAACGAAAAAAGCCAGAACAAATCACTGAAGACGCAGGGTTATCCCTTGCTCCAATGATTTGCTCTGGCTTTATATGTGGCTCCGCATTTATCATGCGCGCCCAAGACGCTCAGTCAGCAAATCCAATATTGAGTTGTTTCACTTTCAGCATGTCACCGACCTGCTGTGTACCTGTTTTACATTAATCATGTGTCCGCATTTAATTGCTTTCATATTATCGAAATCAGCAATATAGGTACCTTTGCATTTTGCACAGTACTGCGATGTCCGGCCCTTTGCGTCCTTATAAACGCCTACCCTGGTTTTCCCGCAGTACGGACACTCTATCGTGTCAATGTATTCGCCTGTATATCTGTCTTTCAGTTTCGTCATTCAAATCCCCCTCATAGTTTTCATCACATGGTCAAACTGGATTATTGCGGCTTCATAGCTTTCGCAGGCATCCTCGTATCGGCTTCTCAGTCCTTTATCCCGTGCCATGAGCTTTTCATAATCTTCCGCAAGCTCATCCAGATTTACTTCTTCCTCCACATAGGCGCTTGGGCTGAAGGAATAGCCGTTGTCTTTTATCTCTTCCGGCGTAACTTCCTTAGACAGTCCGTCCTGGGTAACCCTCGCAAGGATAATCTTGGCAATCTTATCCGTTTCCAGGTGCTCAATCAATCCCCGTTTCACCTGAATCAGTTCTTTTCCGGCATTTCCTCCGAGGTTTACCATGAAGATGTCTTTATCCTCTCTGCCCTTCTTAATAATCATCAGAGCACTTGTTACCAAAGTATCCGAAATGGTTCCCGGAGGAAACTCGATCACAGCATCCACAAGATTCTGTTCGATGAACGTCTGCCGTACACGCTGGTAAATGCTCATTCTGGAATAAGACCCAAGTGGAAACAGGATATAGCCGATGCCACCCGGCTTCAATGCTGTAACCATATGCCTTGCATACAGCCACTCGCCGCATTTTAAATTATCAGGATACCATTCTATAAAATGCGCCGGCGTATCATCCTGGCAGTCAAAAATCTGCCTTATCTCTTCCTTATATCCCAAAGGGGGGAAAGCGTAAGCGCGGTCAAAACTCCCCATCTTTTTCTCCTGTCCAAGAGGAAGCCACTTCACAGGGTTATTAAGCACTTCAATCTTGCCTCCATCAGATGCAAGGATTAAGAACATACAGGACAACACAGAATTGTAATAGCTGCTCGTCTCTGATACTATATTACATCCTTTTCCGGCTGTGAGCATCGCCAGTGTCATGCTGCTGTCATCTGTGATGCCATAGCAATTCATGCCAGGTTCCAGACCAGAAATCCTGTTTAAAAGCCTTATGACTGCGGCTGGGGCACGCCGACCAACTTGGGTCCTGCGCCTGCAACAACCTCTTCTGTTCCAGAGAAACCTCCGTCATGGAGATTGAAGCAAATGAATTTGTTGCGGAATACTATATGGACACAGATGAAACGCTTAATGTACTCCGGGAGACAAATGACTTCTTCCAAACGGCGAGCATCATGCACGTGCCGCCGGCCATTATGGATTATAAATACAGAATGCTGAAATACTATGAACTTGTCAGCCGCGAATGCCCCATCCAGACGAGGAGCGACTGCATGAAAAACCTGGACTGCGGAGATGAATGGGAAATGCCAGAATATTGGTAGCGTAACCCGCCGCCATTCAACCGGCTGTGTTCATCCAGCCGCCGTGCCCGGTGAGTTTCCTATTAACCACACGAGCCACAGGTGCGCTAAATCGCTGCTCCTCGGAACACCGCTGACAAAGGCAAAAAATAACCCCTGTGGGACTCATCCGATCATCGACATATTATCTCACAGGGGTCTTTTTCAAATTTACCAGCTCAGTTCCCCAAGCACATCATCGATCCGATTCTCAATAATCCCTTCGACCGCTTCCTTCCAATGCTCAAAAGCCTCTCCCTCACATCCATCCGCGCTGTACCGCTGCCAGGCTTCGTTCAGTTCACACACCGTTATAACTTCCCTCTCCTCTTCATCCAGCTCATCGACCGCTTCGCTCAGAATCCCTTCAAAGTCGAAATCAAGTTCGTCAATAGCGCCCTGCAGCTCATCCATCCGCTCCTGCAGAAGCTCACCGGAACTTCCTTCTTTGAGTCCCTCCGGGATGTTCTCGTAGCGCTCCTCCACCCCATCGTAAATCTCCTGCAAAGCCTCGGCCACCGATTCCCACACGCCTTCCTCAATCGCATAGGTCTCCGCCCAGTTCTCGACAAGCTCCCCGACTGCCCTCGAATATTCCGATCCCGTCACCTCATAAGATTTCAGCCCGCAGTCTCCGCAGCGGATGATCGGGGGATAGAAGTTCAGGATTCCTCTGTAATACGGTGATCCGGCCGGAATGGTCTGGCGGCACTTGCCGCAGGTGTATGCTTTCCTCGACTTCTTGATGTACTGTACTTTTCCCATGGTGTTATGCTCCTTTTCTGTGTTGTTTGGTTGCTGCTTGTTTTGTGGTAGCTGTGTTGTTCACAGCCGCTCTTGTTCTTGTAGGAGCATATTACCGTCATGTGTGAAGAAAAGCCAGTTGATTATGATTCATAAACTTCACAAAGATGAGTGCAAGAAATCGTGTGGTTTTTACTCTGCTTGATATAATTCGTCAGAATTTTCCGGCGGTTAGAATCAACTAACTGTGTATCAAAAAAATAACCTCTGTGGGAAACATCCGGATCAGTTCTCGGAAATCTCTCTTAACTTCCTGAAAATTTTAACCCTCAATGATGCTCAGGCCTCAAAAGTGTCATCACGACTTTCATCTGACAGAGAAGTAGATATCTCAAACCTTGCATCAGAAAGAGCAGACAGGTCAGTTAAGATTTAAACACAATATACGTCACAGCCAATCTTCGTCATCCAAATCAGGATATTGCTGCAAGAATCCCTTTTCATTAGATATATGTGGCATCAGATTTTCAGTTGTATCCTCAATCTTCTGGATCCCGATTACAAACACCCAGTCATCTCCAAAATCATAGTGCAGCCAAAATTTCTGTCCCTTTCTTAGATTTAACGAGTCTATCTTTTCTCTGGTTGTCGGTTGATCCTCGTACTCAGGATCTGACTGGTAATTATTATCATCATATATTTTATTGTCCAAACAGAATTCATACAAATGTTCATCTGTAAAACTAAAAGCATCTAATATCACCTGACATAATCTGTCGAGGCTTTCTTTTCCCAATATATGAATAATTCTATAAACATCTCGGCCATGTCCTTTTGGATATACTTTTAATGTATATAGCTTCATTCGTTTGTCCCCCTTTATTGTTGCGCGTGAATTAATGTTCCCTTACTCTCCGTCCTCGCCATCTGATTGGATAAAGGCGACAATCTCATCGGCTGTTTTGTCGCCTGCATGGTACGCTGCAAGGACCTTCTTATCATCCTGCTGTTTGCGTTTTTCAACAAGCTTCTCCAGTTCATCAAGCGCCGCATCATACTTCGCTTTTGCCGCGGCCACTGCCGCCTCAGCCTTGTCTATCTTTTCATCTAATGTGACTATTCTTCTCGCCATAATGATAATCTCCGTTTCTTAAGGTTTCTGGGCTGCCTGTTTCTCTAACACTTCCGTTTCGATCCGTAAAAGATCGGCCCCGAGTTCTTTTGCCTGCCTGGTTATGTTGTCTGATGTTATGCCAAATGCGTTCAGGATTGATTTCTGCGTTGCTGTTATGGCGTAATCCAGGGCATATTCATTATCCGCGCCTTTCAGCATTTCGATCTTTTCCAGCTCTTTCAATGCCGCAGGCACCGTCATATAGTTCTGCTTCTTATCCATCCTCGCGCTTTCTTCTTTCAGGAGTGTATAGATACGGCTCCGGATGATCGTGGCCACAAAGCCGATAAACACCTTCGTATCGATCGACTCGTTCGAATATACCCGTTCACAACGGGCACCAAGGTAGGATTTATCTGCCCTGAACGTTTTTTCGGAACGGTCCCTGCTCTTGTACAGTATCAGCGCCTCTTCCGCTGTCATTTTTGCAGATGTGACGATCACAAAATATCCGCATAACTGGATTTCCCGGTTAATCACATCTGTTTTTTCGATCCCTGACATGAACTTTTCATTCTTCAGCCCCTCATGCCAGAATAC
>JAJQAD010000229.1 GCA_021204005.1 Clostridiales bacterium | reverse complement strand
GCGCAATCAGGTCAGACGGGACTCCTCTCTGCTGCAGTGCTGTCCTCAGCTGCACTCTGCTCTTATCCGTCTGATGAAGCCGGATATAGGTCTCCGCGTAACGCAGATCGTCTATATAATGGTACGACTTCACATAGTCCACCGCGACATTGATCAGGTTCTCCGGATAGTGATTGTCACGCAGCTTCCGTCTGAGCTGAAACTCCGTCCGGTCCATCTTCTCCAGAAGAAACATGGCGCGTCGGATTACCCGCTTATTTAAAATCTCCCGGCACAGACGGTTCCATGTCTCAGCATCCAGCTCACCGCCCTCGGTCAGCTGCCAGGCTGCCGCTTCCTTCTCATAGAGGGGAAAAATCAGCTCATCGGTGAGGATCAGCAGCCTGCCTTTCCCCTCCTGTTTTATCTCTCTGATTCTCATCTGCTATTCCGATGCTTCCGAGCCTGCCTGCTCTGCCTGCGCTGCTGCCTCCGCCGCACGCTTGCCGTCCAGATCGTAATAATCTCTCACTTTAGCCTCGACCTCCGCGCAGATCTCCGGTTGCTCCGCCAGAAAATTCTTGGCATTCTCCCGGCCCTGTCCGATCTTCTCACCATTGTAAGCATACCATGCTCCGGATTTGTTAATCACATCAATGTCCGCCGCAAGATCCAGAATATCACCCTCGCGGGAAATGCCCTTGCCGAACATAATGTCAAACTCCGCCTGTTTAAACGGCGGCGCCACCTTATTCTTTACGACCTTGATGCGAGTATGATTACCGATAACTTCCCCACTCTGCTTCAAAGATTCCACCCGGCGCACGTCAAGCCGGATCGAAGCATAGAACTTCAACGCGCGTCCGCCGGTCGTCGTCTCCGGGTTTCCGAACATAACTCCGACCTTTTCCCGGAGCTGGTTGATAAAAATCACGATGCAGTTAGACTTGCTGATCACAGCAGTCAGCTTCCGGAGTGCCTGGGACATAAGCCGCGCCTGCAATCCCACATGGGCATCTCCCATATCGCCCTCAATCTCCGCTTTCGGAACAAGAGCCGCCACAGAATCCACAATCACGATATCTACCGCTCCGGAACGAACCATCGTCTCCGTAATCTCAAGCGCCTGCTCCCCATTGTCCGGCTGGGATATGTAGAGATTGTCAATATCTACCCCGATGTTGCGTGCGTAGGCCGGATCCAGCGCATGCTCCGCGTCGATAAATCCCGCAATACCGCCCCGCTTCTGCACCTCAGCAACCATATGCAGTGCCACTGTCGTCTTACCGCTGGACTCCGGCCCGTATACCTCAACAATACGTCCCCGGGGAATCCCGCCAAGTCCCAGCGCGATATCCAGACTCAGACAGCCGGTCGGAATCGTCTCCACATCCATATGGATATTCGGGTCACCCAGCTTCATGATGGATCCCTTGCCATACTGCTTCTCAATCTGTGCGATTGCAGCGTCCAGCGCCTTCAATTTATCATCTTTTCTATCTTCTTTTGCCATAATCTTCTCCTTCTCGAACTTATGTTCGCTTCTCTGGTAACATATTAGTATAGTTTATAAGAAAAGTCAATCCTGTTTTTTATTTTCTTCCGGGGTTCCTGATCTGGATGTTCTTTCGAAGGTCTTTTTGAGAAAGAATTGTTTCGTGAAGTGAGCTTTATTATAAAAGATTGCAGGGCAAAATGCAATCCCAAACAAATAGTTTCACACAGAAAATTCATTTTCACTAAAGCAAAATACATACCTCCGCTGAAGTGAAAATGAATCATTCCTCACCTGTCATCATCTTAATATTGAAAACTGTTTCAGAGGCCAGATACGCAGGATTACTTTACCCACAATCTGGTCTATTTCAATACAGCCGATCACACTGCTTCTCGAATCAATCGATGTCGTCCGGTTGTCTCCCATCACAAAGTACCTGTTTTCCGGCACCTGATACGGATAATCCAAATCCGTCTCACCAAGAGCTTTTTCCGTAACATATGGCTCCTCAATCTGTTCCTCGTTGACATAAACATTCCCCTCTCCGTCAATATCTACGATATCGCCCGGTCCGGCAATGACCCGCTTTAAAAGAAGTTTGTTCTGATAATAGAACCCCACAAGATCTCCGGTCTCAAAATCTCCTTTTTTCAGGAGAACGATCACATCGCCGTCCGAAAGTGTCGGCTCCATGCTGCTGCCGGACACCTGAAGAACAGGAATAAACAGCGTCGCGATCAGCACAGCCACCGCAGCTACCACAACCAGTGCATAGATCGTGGTGCGCAGCGTATGCCGGTATCTTCTCTGATACTGCAGGCGCTCCCGCTCGGCATTCACCTCTGCTTCGCTCGGAATCGTGACAGACCTGTAACTGTTCCGGTAAATCCCGGGGGCGCCCTCAGGACTTCCGGAACGGCGTTCCGGCGATTTTTTTATTTTCTTATCTGACAGCGACACACGCCTCCACCTCTTTTCATAATTATCCGGTATGCGGCATCAGCTTAATAAAAGATAGTCGTTTCACACAAGTAAAGATTACCAAAAAACAAGCGCCACTGTCAACAATATACTGTATATTTCTCCAGTTTTCACAATTACCAAAAAAGAACGCATCACCGCTTCCGGTGATACGCCCTTTCTAACAATTCAGTTATAATACGCAGCAAATAAATAAAAAAGTGTCGCACCGCGACGCTTCGCGCGCGAGCCCTATTTCTGAGCAATGGCTGCCTGCGCTGCCGCGAGTCTCGCGATCGGTACGCGGAACGGGCTGCAGCTTACATAATCCAGTCCGATCTTCTGACAAAATTCAATAGAAGAAGGATCTCCGCCGTGCTCACCGCAGATACCGCAGTGCAGCTCCGGCCGCACTGGCTTGCCCAGCCTAATTGCCAGCTCCATCAGCTTGCCGACGCCAACCTGATCGAGTTTTGCAAACGGATCGTTCTCCAGAATCTTCGCATCGTAGTAAGCGCTGAGGAACTTGCCGGAGTCGTCGCGGGAGAAACCATAGGTCATCTGCGTCAGATCGTTGGTACCGAAGCAGAAGAACTCTGCCTCTTTCGCGATCTCATCTGCAGTCAATGCCGCACGCGGGATCTCGATCATCGTGCCGACCTCATATTTCAGATCGGAACCGGCCGCCGCGATCTCGGCATCCGCCGTCTCCACCACGAACTTCTTGACATATTTCAATTCTTTGACTTCCCCGACCAGCGGAATCATAATCTCAGGCACGATATTCCGGTCCGGATGTGCTTTGGAGACATTGATCGCCGCACGAATCACCGCACTGGTCTGCATCTTCGCAATCTCCGGATAGGTAACCGCCAGACTGCATCCGCGATGTCCCATCATCGGGTTGAACTCTTTCAGGCTCTCAATGATCGCCTTGATCTCTTCCACGGACTTGCCCTGCGCCTCAGCCAGCTTTCTGATGTCTTCCTCCTCCTGGGGAACAAACTCATGCAGCGGCGGATCCAGGAAACGGATGGTGACAGGGTCTCCCTCCATCGCCTCATACAGCTGCTCGAAATCTCCCTGCTGATACGGAAGAATCTTATCCAGAGCTGCCTCTCTGTCCTTTGCATTGTCCGCACAGATCATCTCACGGAACGCTTCAATTCTGTCGCCCTCAAAGAACATGTGCTCAGTGCGGCAGAGGCCGATGCCCTCCGCACCCAGCTCACGGGCTTTCTTCGCGTCAATCGGCGTATCCGCATTGGTACGCACTTTCATAGTACGGAACTTGTCCGCCCAGGACATGATTCTGCCGAACTCGCCTGCGATCTTGGCATCCACCGTGGGAATCGCGCCGTCATAGATGCAGCCAGTGGAACCGTCAAAGGAAATAATATCTCCCTCATGGTACTCTTTGCCGCCAAGTGTAAACTTTTTGTTCGCCTCATCCATCACGATATCACCGCAACCGGATACACAGCACGCGCCCATACCGCGGGCTACCACCGCCGCATGGCTGGTCATGCCGCCGCGCACCGTCAGAATCCCCTGGGATACTTTCATGCCAGTGATGTCCTCCGGAGAAGTCTCCAGTCTTACCATAACAACTTTCTCACCTCTGGCCGCCCACTCTTCCGCATCTTCCGCCGTAAATACGATCTTACCGCAGGCCGCGCCGGGCGCTGCGCCAAGCGCTTTTCCGATCGGCTCCGCTGCCTTGAGCGCTGTCGCATCAAAAGTCGGATGAAGCAGAGCATCCAGGTTGCGCGGCTCGATCATCGCAACCGCCTCTTCCTCCGTGCGCATGCCCTCATCCACCAGATCGCAGGCAATCTTTAACGCGGCAAAAGCCGTCCTTTTACCATTTCTTGTCTGCAGCATGTAGAGCTTGCGATTCTCCACGGTAAATTCCATATCCTGCATATCACGGTAATGCTTCTCCAGAATATCGCACACGCGGACAAACTGCGCATATGCCTCCGGGAACTCCTCCTCCATCTTTGCGATGGGCATCGGTGTGCGGACGCCGGCAACCACATCCTCGCCCTGCGCGTTTACCAGGAACTCACCCATCAGCTTCTTCTCACCGGTAGCCGGATCGCGGGTAAACGCAACGCCGGTACCGCAGTCGTCGCCCATATTGCCGAACGCCATACTCTGGACATTCACCGCCGTACCCCAGGAGTACGGGATATCGTTGTCGCGGCGGTATACATTCGCACGGGGGTTGTCCCAGGAACGGAATACAGCCTTGATCGCGCCCATCAGCTGCTCTTTCGGGTCATCCGGGAAATCCTCGCCGAGCACTTTCTTATACTCCGCCTTAAACTGTCCGGCCAGCTCTTTTAAATCGTCCGCCGTCAGCTCCACGTCAAATTTGACACCTTTCTTCGCTTTCATCTCATCGATGAGCTCTTCAAAATACTTTTTCCCGACCTCCATCACAACGTCTGAATACATCTGGATAAATCTCCGGTAGCAATCCCACGCCCAGCGGGAGTTGCCGGATTTTTTCGCCAATACCTCTACCACAGTCTCGTTCAAACCCAGATTTAAAATCGTATCCATCATGCCAGGCATGGAAGCTCTCGCTCCGGAGCGGACGGATACAAGCAGCGGATTCTCCGCATCGCCGAACTTCTTGCCGGTGATGTCCTCCATCCGCACAATATATTCGTTGATCTGACCCTGAATCTCATCATTGATCTCACGTCCATCCTCATAATACTGAGTGCAGGCTTCTGTAGTGATGGTAAAACCCTGCGGTACCGGAAGACCGAGAGAGGTCATCTCCGCCAGGTTCGCTCCCTTTCCGCCGAGGAGCTCGCGCATATTCGCGTTGCCTTCACTAAATAAGTAAACCCATTTCGCCATAGTTTCGTTCCTCCTGTTAGTTATAATCGTTATAATTCTAACATAAATTTTCCAGAAAACAACAGGTTTAAAAGAAATTACGGCAATGTCCGCAGAAAAAAACACAGGGGCTGCCGCCTGTGCCGTATTTTAAACGGCACAGAGGCTTCCCCTGCATAAAATACAATCGTCCGCAGCTGTTTTTCGTCCGCATATTTACGATCATTCCTGAGTAATTTTATGAATTCCACCTGTTTCCAGAAATAATTCCCGTAAAACAAACGCCCGATATGTCAGAAAGAGAACCAGCATTCATCCTTAAAATGCGAACTTCTCCGCGAAGTAAGCGTCCAGCTCTGCAATCGGAATCCGCACCTGCTCCATGGTATCACGGTCGCGGACCGTCACCGCCTGATCCTCCTCCGACTCAAAATCATAGGTCACGCAGAACGGCGTGCCGATCTCATCCTGTCTGCGGTAGCGCTTGCCGATGTTTCCTCTGTCGTCAAACTCGCAGTTATATTTTTTCCGCAGCTGCTCAAAGACCTGCTCCGCCCCGGCGTTCAGCTTCTTTGAAAGCGGCAGGACGCCGATCTTTACGGGTGCCAGCGCGGGATGAAAATGCAGAACAGTCCGCATATCCGGCTTCTCCTCCGTACCGATATTTTCCTCGTCATAAGCGCCGCAGAGGAACGCCAGAACCACACGGTCCGCGCCCAGGGACGGCTCAATGACATACGGTATGTATC
>JAJQAD010000151.1 GCA_021204005.1 Clostridiales bacterium | reverse complement strand
CTTCCGTTTCTGAGACATGCAGGGACAACAGCATTACCTGCATCTCCCCGACGAAGGCGTTCAATATTGCCGGTCTGCACAGCTCCGCGGTCATTGTACCGGAGAAATTTCTCCGGCACAAAGTCTGGCGCGCATTAAACACGGATGAGGTAGCGGAGCCCAACGCGTTCGCCGCCGCAGCCAGCATTGCCGCTTTCACGGAGGGCGGGAACTGGCTTGACGCCCTGCGCGCCTACATCTCCGGCAACCGGAAGCTGGTCGGTGAATTTATCGCACAGGAAATCCCTCAGATTCGCCTTATCCCCTCCGAAGCCACTTACCTGCTCTGGATTGACTGCACGGACCTGGCCGGAGACAGGGTCGATCTTGCCGCCTTTATCCGGAAAGAAACCGGTCTCTTTCTCTCCAAAGGCTCAGCCTACGGAGTGAACAGCGAGGGCTTCCTGCGGATGAACATTGCCTGCCCGCGTTCCGTTGTGGAAGATGGACTGAAGCGGCTGAAAGCCGGGATCAAAGCGTACACTACAGTGATAAACCAGCGTGACATCCGGCAAATATGATTATTTACGAAGCCATGTGATAACTATAATCGAACAGGAGGCGATTTTGCCTCTTACTCGCCGCGCGGGGCGCGTGCAGCGTAAGCTGCTAATTTCCTTACGCGCCCTTGCGCATATATAGCAAGGGTTGTCGCCAAGTATGCGATAGCCCTCTTTTTACAATGAACAAATGCACTTATTATGATACAAAACCCATCCGACTTTCTGCTAATCCTGAATCTTCTTTTGAAACATAATATAATAACAGTTTAACTCAAAATCGCTGCACTTCCTTTTTGTTTCCGGCAAACACTGCAATAATTTTTCCCTTGTCGTCGAATTCATCAGTTCCTCCCGCAGCACATCACGGATTCCGTTAATTTCCATAAACTTTTTCACTTCAGACATTGCCCGGTCAAGTTTTCTTTTCTCAACAAGGAAATCCATGTTATAGCGCGTCTCCGTCTCCCACTCGCTCAGCATTTCTGCGTGATCATCTATCCAGTCTGTCACAGTAAGGTTGGCTCCGTTATGAGCAATCATGGCAATAAGCCTGTTTATTTTATGTGAATGAGGAACAGTCACTCCCACGCACTCCAGAGCTCCCTTTAGTATTTTTTCCACCGCCTGCTGCAAATGATATGCGGCATTGTTCAGAATCATTTCATCATTAGTCTGCGTCTGCCAGATCATTTCCGCAGTCTTATAATCCATTTTTGCGCTGCGAAATAAGCGTATATCACACATCAGAATCCCTCCTTGCCAACCATAGCATAAGCAAACGCTCATCCTGTTTTTTCAATTCCTTTCAAACAACAGCAACCCTGTTCTTTCAATTTCCTGATAAAGCCTGGATTCGGGCGATAAATTAGTAATCACATCTACCTCACAATCGAGTTCAGGCAATATCTCCAGATTCTTCTCTTTATCATATTTTTCAACATAAAGGTCAATATCACTCCGGCTGTCACACCGAAACTCAAGCGAACTTCCAAACAAAACAGCTTTACGAACATTCGCATCCCTGACAAGCGCATCAATCAAAGTGTCTACTCTTTTTTGCATGAGTGGATGTATTCGGTTCGCATCAGTAAAAGATACACCATGCACTATCGGGAAATCCCACATATTATTATAATTATTCATTCCCTGCTCCCTTTCAAAATAACAGGACTCGATATTTCCAACGATAACCTGCAAATGCAATTTTCCCCTGTGTTTACAGCGATATATGGATATGCGAAACAAGCGGTCTCCTCAAGGTTTTTAAATACACTTTCTGCTCCGGCGTGATCCGATAGTTCTCCACCGCTTTCTGAATCGTCTTATTGTGCGTCCAGCGTTCCAGCCTTCCCTCCTCCAGAAACGGCAGCACCGCCTCATACTGCTTCGCCAGCGCTGTCGCAAAATACCATGCGATCATCATGTTGACGTAATACTCCTCTGAGCGGACGGCGGCCACCCGTTCCGCGTACGTTGCCTCAAAGGCTTCATCCAGGAAATGTTGCATCAGCATTCCTATGGCAAAGCGGACGGTATACGTGTGGCCGGATGAAATCCACCGGTCAATGTAAGGAAGCAGCTCTTCCCGATGCTTCCGGAATACTCCCGGGGAAATCTGGTCACAGGTGGCCCAGTTATCTATATACGGAAGGAACTGTTCCAGCTCTTCCATACAGATTTCAAAATCCTTCTCCCCCGCGATCAGAAATGCATGCAGCTGATTTTCCTCAAAATATGCATGAGGCGTCTCTTTTAAAAACTCCTGTGCCTCCTCCGTTTTTGCCAGTTTCTTTGCCATTGCACGCAGTGCGGGTGTGCGCACTCCGATCACAGTGTCCGTGGAGACAGTCGGCATCAGCTTCACTTGAAAGTCACGGTATTGTGTATCCTGCAATAAAAATAATTGTTCCTGTATCGCAGTCATAGCGCGCCTCCATCCATGATTCCCTGAACCTGATCATACCATTTCATAACATTATACAAAAAATAACCCGCTATGAAAAGCCATTTTGAACACCTGCAATCAGAATTTCCCTCATTTTTCTTGCCAAACGCCTCTCCAGCCTTTATGATGTTTATATGATTATTATGCACCGAAAGGAGATTGCGTTATGGGCAGAGCAGGCGGAGGTGGCGGCCACTCAGGAGGCGGACATTCAAGCGGCGGTTTTTCCGGCGGCGGACGTTCCGGCGGAGGTCATTCAAGCGGCGGCTTTTCAGGCGGCGGACGCTGCGGCGGCGGACATTCCAGCGGCGGCTTTTCCGGCGGCGGAGGCCACTCAAGCGGAGGTTTTTCCGGCGGAAGTTCCCGGCCGGGCGGCGGCATGGGCGGACGTCCCGGAGGACCGGGTGGACCCGGAGGACCGGGCAGACCGCCGGGTGGACCGCCGCCGAGGCGCGGATTCTGGCGCCCTTTCGGCTACGGGTATGGCGGATACGGATATCGCCGCGGATGCAGCGGATGCCTTACCCCCTTCATTGTGATCATCGTTATCGTATTTATCCTCGGTTCCACCGCTGTCACCAGACTTAGCGGCAGTGTGCGCTATGCACTCTCTTCCCTGCGAAATACGGTTTCCGGGGAAACCAGCAACGGAAATAATGAGACCGGCAGCGATAATTCTGATACCGGAAATCAATCGAAAAATAATTCTGATACCGGGAACACCTCACAGAGCACAATCACCCGCGAGAAAGCAGACACCGGCGTTTCTTTCAATAGCGACTGCGTTCTGGACGAACTGGGCTGGGTAGAGGATGTGGCCGCCACCGGAGAAAGCCTGGAAGATTTTTACGACGCTACCGGTGTGCAGCCTTATGTCTACTTCAGAGCATACGACGCCTCCCTGACCTCGGACTCCGAGAAGGAAGAATATGCCTTTGACTGGTATGAGGATAACATCGACAACGAGGGTACCTTCCTCTTCCTGTATTTCGCGGAGGAAGATACTGACAACGACGTGGGCTACATGGTATACGTGAACGGTTACGATATCGACTCCGTCATGGACGAAGAAGCCGTCGATATCTTCTGGGATTACGTAGACGAATACTGGTATTCCGACCTGTCTACGGACGACATGCTGACGGAAATATTTAACTCCACAGCCGACGCGATCATGAAATGATACCTCTATTCCTTATGCCCTTCCCCGGTCAGGATATAGCTGTATCCCACCTCCAGGGCATCACAAAGCTTTTTCAGAATCCGCACGGAAAAACCGGTTTTTCCCATCTCAATTTCATAGAGAAATTTGGTCGAGATCCCCGCGATCTCGGCTAGCCGCTCTCTGCTGTATCCGTGCACAGACCTCTCAAGAAAAATCCGGTTTCCCGCATCCCTGTACATCTCCTCCATAACTTCTTACTCCCCCTTATCTTTTGTCTTTATCCAAAACCGGTTACTTTCGTTTCATACCGCTGCGTCTTACTGCCTCTGTTCGTTCGTCTATGATAATAGACACTTTTTTATAAAGCAGATAACCCCCAATCACTTTTCGATATGTTCTCAGTACCCGGTTCCTTTTCCGCTATTTCGTCCCGCTTCGATGATACGAACCACATCTTCCATTCCATCTGTCTGATCGTTCCCGGCAGAAAAAAATCCGTTTTATTCAGTGTAAAATATTGGAATAATCTCAGAAAAATGATCATTTTATCGGTATCAGGACAATTCAGAACATCTGTCCATGCTTTTTGCTGTTCCGTTTTTTCTCCGAATAAAATATAATCTGCAGATACATTCATCTCCGAATGCAATTTCATAAGACTGGCCAGAGAAATCCGGCGTTCATAAGATTCCATCTTTTTATATGTGGATATGCTGATTTCCAGAGTATTCGCAAACTCCTCCTGGGATAGTCCCAGATCCTCCCGCACTTTCCGGAGGCGGAAGATCTGATCCTTCTGCTCCGCTGATAATGTCTTTCGCATGGTCCGTGTCCTCTGTGAATAAAATATACAATTCTCATTCTATTTTATTCGTTTTTACAGAGGTTTAACAGACACCATATGTGCACCCGGAGGTTCACAAAACCACATTTTTCTCCCCTGAGGCTATACAAAAGTTCCAAAATATATCGTTTTATATCCCCTTTGGTTCTGCACTCTATGAATCTGCCTCGTTTTTCAGACGCAACTCTCCCAGCAATTCCCAGGAATAATCACAATATGATTTAAACTCCGGCGTGAGCTCATCATACGGGCAGATACGCGGATCCTGCCGCAGATCTTCCCTGTGAACCGGCCCGTAGGTCCAGTTGTAATAGGCATAAAACCGAAGCCAGCGCTGATGCTCAATCCTGCGGTAGCGATCCAGGCAGTCCGGGTTCTGAATACTCTTTTTGTATACGGCACACGCCCTTTCCAGATCCCGGGCAGACAATCGGATTATAGTTTCATCCCGCAGTAAAATCCGGACTTTCGTAAATACATGTTCGGAAGCCGCGATTTTGGACTGTCTGAGATAATCCTCCAGCTGATCCCAGTCAAGCGAGTTTTCCGGATGGCTGCTGCGGTACAGGTTATTCATGGCGATCGCCACCTGGTTCAGTGTAGTTCTCAAAATATGCTCCGGCGTGTAAATCGACTCATTGGTTCCGAAATAAGAGATACCGGGCGCCGAGCGGCTGTTGCGAAGGTCAATCCGCCCGCGGGTCAGATAATAGCGCCGCATATGCCAGAGGATATCCCACCCCTTCTGCTCATCATCCTCGCAGATAATAATGCGGTCCGCCGCGGCCAACAGGTCGCGATGCAGAGTCCAGGAATCCTCGTAAAAAATCAGGGAGTCCCGGTCATCCGCTTCCTGTTGAATAGAAAAAACGCGTTCCAACCCGGAATGCATATGCAGGAAATCACCGACATCACCAAAAATATGGTACGTGACATGGTGCTCCGGCGATATGACATTGGTCATAATCGCACGTTTTAACAGCGCCTCCCCATATTCCCCAAAACCGATCAGTACAATCTGACATTCCCCGCTGGTCAACGGTTTCTTCCGCCAGTATTCCCGGGCACAGCAGTCATAACTGTGAAAAAAATGAATATTACCGGAAAGCGTATCTTCACCGCTGGCTGTCCTGGCATAGACCTCCACCGGGAGCCGGGCAATATTGACCGCCCTGGGATTTACGCCGATGTCATTCTCTTTCATCAGAAATACCTTGCAGCGGCTGCCCACGCCGCCCTTGCACCGGGCGATGCGCTCCGGCGATACGTTGATAAACATACACGGATAATCCGGCTTCTCCTCCAGAGAATTCTCACTCTGCCCGAAAATGATCACAGCATCAGTGTCTTCCTCCAGAATCTGCTGTGCCAGCACATTGGCTTCCTGCCCCATATCAGCGAAATAATACCAGTTTTTCTTTTTCTGCCACGATAAAATCAGAAGGGGAAATCCCTCGCTTGATAAAAAAGAAAACACCGAACCGACCAACGTAACCAACAGACCGGTAGAGAGAATCAGAAAGATAATCCCGACAATATGGCCGACCGTTGTGACCGGCGTGATATCCACGTATCTTTTCGTCGTCAGCGTCACCACCGAATACCACACAGCGTCTCCCAGCGTGCGAATCGA
>JAJQAD010000035.1 GCA_021204005.1 Clostridiales bacterium | reverse complement strand
TCCGCAGACTGCCGTGATCGACCCGGAGCTGACGCTCACCCTTCCGCCTCAGGTTACGGCGTCCTGCGGAATTGATGTCCTCTGCCATGCGGTGGAAGGATACTGGAGCCGGGGACATCAGCCGATCTGCAGCGCATTGGCGGTGCATGCGATTCGGACGGTATTCCGGTATTTGCCGACGGCCTACCGGCAGCCGGAGAATCTTGCCGCGCGGGAGAAGATGGCGGAGGCTTCTGTTATCGCCGGGCTGGCGTTTACCCTGCCGAAGACCACATCCTCCCATGCGTGTTCCTTCCCGCTGACCAGCCGCTACGGCATTCCCCATGGGGAAGCCTGCGGTCTGACATTGGATTATTTTATCCGGCTGAATGCCGGGGATAGCCGCACGCGGGAGCTGGCGGAGCTGCTGGGATACGAAAGCGTTGGGGACTTCGCGGATGCGGTTCAGGCATTGAAACGGGAACTGCATCTGCGTACCGATCTGAAGGACCTGCGTCTGTCGAAGGAAGAAATTCGGGAGCTGGTAGTGGCAAGCCGCCATCCGAATCTGGATAATAACCCGGTAAAAGTCAGTGACGGAGATCTGGAGCGGCTGTATCGAAATTTGTGTTAGCAATTCCGATAGGGATGAGCCCGTAAGGCAGGTGTGAATTGCACATGTGGATGGAAGACTGTTACGGTTCTTCTGATCAGTGTCGATGAGAAGCGTGAATTGTGCAAGTGGATGGAGGACTGTAAAAAGTAACAGGAATAGAATGGTTTATGATGGAGATGAAAAAATGGCAGAACTGACAAGAGAACAGATTTTGGAGTATGACAGGGAGTATAATCAACACCCCTGGCTGACAGGCACGGTGAACGCAATCCCCGTGGAGCGTGCCGACGGTATTTATTTCTGGGATTATAACGGAAAGCGCTACTATGACATGTCCTCCCAGCTGGCCAATGTGAATCTGGGATATGGAAACAAAGACATCATCGAGGCGGTGCAGAAACAGGTGGAGGTTCTTCCTTACATCGCGCCGGCATTTGCCTCCGGACCGCGGTCCGAGCTGGCTAAAATGCTGATTGATCTGGCGCCGGATAATATGGGAAAAGTCCTTTTTACCTGCGGCGGTTCCGATGCGAACGAGGCGGCCATCTATGCGGCGCGGACATTTACGGGGAAGAATAAAATCCTGTCCCGGTATCGGAGTTATCACGGTTCTACACTGGGATCCGGCAATCTCTCCGGCGATCCCCGGAGGTTTGCCCTCGAGCGGCCGGCGGCTACCGGATTTCTGAAGTTTTATGACCCGTATGTATATCGCTCGAAAATACCGTTTCGGGATGATGCGGAGGCTTCGGCTCATTATCTGGAGCAGTTGGAGGAACAGATTCAGTATGAGGGACCGGATCAGATCGCGGCTATCGAGGTGGAGTCTGTTACGGGAGCCAACGGCGTGATCATACCGCCGGACGGATATCTCCAGGGGCTGCGGGCGCTCTGTGATAAATATGGCATTCTGCTGATCTGTGATGAGGTCATGGCCGGATTCGGCCGGACCGGAACGATGTTTGCCTTTGAACACTGGGGAATCAAACCGGATATTATTTCCTTTGCCAAGGGCGTCACCTGCGGGTATGTGCAGCTGGGCGGTATCATCATGAGCCGGGAGATTGCGGATTATTTTAAGGATAAGACATTCCTCTACGGGCTGACCTACAGCGGGCACAGCCTGGCCTGCGCGGCCGGCGTCGCGGCGGTCAATTACTATCGGGAGCATCATATCCTTGAGCATGTAAATGAGGTAGGGAAAGTTTTCGGAGAACTCTTAGAGAGCATGAAGGAAAAGCACAGATCGGTCGGAGACGTCCGTTATATCGGGCTTTTCGGCGCGGTGGAGCTGATGAAAGACCGGGAGAAAAAGATTCCGCTGGTTCCCTACGGTTATGATGAAAATGCGACGATGGCGCGGATCCAGACCCTCTTAAAAGAGCGCGGATTTTCCGCTTTCGGACGGGAAAATAATATAAATATTACGCCGCCGCTGATCATTACGGAGGAAGAACTGCGAGAGGGGTTTGAGATACTGGATGAAGTTCTGACGATTGTGGATGAGACGTTTCTATCCTGATACCCACTTTGGAAAGGAGGAGAACCATGGCAGCATTAGCATTATCTCCGCAGGAGGAACGCATCCGCGGACATTACAGGCCGGAAGAAAAACGAACCCGGCAAATCCTTGAGACGTTTGCGGGCACTCGCCCGAGTATTGATATTGAGCGGGGCAAATATTTTACGGAGTCTTTTCGGGAAACGGAAGGACAGCCGTTGATCCTGCGGTGGGCGAAGGCGTTGTACCGCTATGCGGAGCGGGCAACGATTTATATTGACGACCGGCAGCTGATTGTCGGAAGAGCCGGACGGGAGGGGCGATACGGAATCCTCTATCCGGAGTTGGACGGCGATGGGCTGGACGAGGCAATCAAAAGCCTGCCGTCCAGAGAGACATCTCCGTTTGATATTACCGCGGAGGATGCGGAGTATGTGATTCATGAAATTGCGCCCTACTGGAAAGGGAAAACCTTTCATGAGGCTATGGTAAGCTCATTGCCGGAGGAGACCAGACGGGTTACATATAATGAAGATGAGGAGAATTCATCACGTTATATCGTAAATGAGACGGCATCCTTCCGCTCGTCCATCCAGTGGGTGCATGATTACGAAAAACCATTGAAAATCGGTTTTCTCGGTATCCATCGCGAGGCGGAGGAAGCTCTGGAAGAGCTGGATGAGTTTTCGGCGGTAGACAGCACGGAGAAAAAACCGTTTCTGGAGGCGGTGATTCTGACGGCGGACGCCATCATTCTCTGGGCGAACCGTCACGCGGATGAAGCGGAGAAAAAGGCGCGGTTTACGTCCGATCCGCAGCGCAAGGCAGAGCTAACGGAGATCGCACGCATCTGCCGGAAGGTGCCGGCTTATCCGGCTGAAACCTTTCATGAGGCCGTACAGAGCCAGTGGTTCATCCAGCTGTTTTCCCGTATCGAGCAGAAGACGGGGACGGTCATTTCGAACGGGAGGATGGATCAGTATCTTTACCCGTATTATAAGGCGGATAAGGAAAAAGGGATTTTGGACGACGATAAGGCGGAGGAACTTCTGGAGTGTGTCTGGGTGTCCATGGCGCAGTATATAGACCTTTATTTATCGAAGGCGGGCGGCAGCTTCAATGAAGGATATGCCCATTGGGAAGCGGTGACCATCGGCGGCCAGACGAAAGACGGTGCCGACGCTACAAATGAGCTGACCTATCTGTTTCTCCGGTCCAAGCGTGAATTCCCGCTGAATTATCCCGATTTGGCGGCACGAATTCATACGCGGTCTCCGGAGCGTTATCTCTATGAGGTGGCGGAGACGATTAAGGACGGTTCCGGGTTTCCGAAGCTGATTAACGATGAGGAAGTGATTCCTTTGCTGCTGGCAAAAGGTGCGACGTTTGAGGAGGCTTATGATTACTCCGTCTCTGGCTGCGCCGAAGTGCGGATGCCGAATCGGGATACCTACACTTCTCCATGCGCCTATATAAATTTCGCGGCTGCGCTGGAGATGACGCTGTATAACGGAAAAATGCAGAAATACGGCGATGAAGTGATCGGACTTGCAACAGGGGATCCGGAAGAATTTGCGACATTTGACGAATTCCTGGAGGCATATTTAAAGCAGCAGAAGAATTTTATGAAGCACGCGTTCATCCAGCAGCATGAGATTATCCGGCTGCGCGGGGATTATTTCGGTTCGCCGCTGGGATCCATGCTCCATGAACTCTGCATGAAACAATGCAGGAATATTCACGATCCGAAGATCGAGGGCGGCATTGACCTGGGGTATTTTGAGTTTATCGGGTACGGTACGGTGATTGATTCTCTGGCCGCCATCAAAAAGGTAGTTTATGAAGATAAGCGTCTGACTCTGGCCAGAGTAAAAGAGGCTCTTATCAATAATTTTGAGGGATATGAGATTGAACGGCAGATTTTAAAAAATGCTCCGGCTTACGGAAACGACGACGACTATGCGGATGAGATCGGCAAACGTCTTGACCGGGAACTCCTCACTTTTACAAAGCAGTATTCCGAGGAACTGGGGGTTCATCTGGACTTGCGCTATGTGCCGTTTACCTCCAATGTGCCTTTCGGAAAGGTGGTTTCGGCGACACCGAACGGAAGGTATGCATGGACGCCGCTCTCGGACGGATCTTCCGCTTCTCAGGGGGCGGACAAAAACGGGCCGACTGCGATCCTTTTGTCCAATTATGCGACGAAAAATTACGATTACCGCAATCGCGCGGCGCGCCTGCTGAATGTGAAGCTGAGTCCGCAGTGCGTCAAGGGCGAGGAAGGGACGAAAAAGCTGGTTGACTACATCAAGAGCTGGCGGGATTTAAAGCTCTGGCACATCCAGTTTAATATCATCAACCGGGAGACGCTCCTTGAGGCGCAGAAGCACCCGGAGAATTATGGAAATCTGCTGGTGCGCGTGGCGGGATACAGTGCGTATTTCTGCGAATTATCCAGAGATCTGCAGGATGATATTATTGCGAGGACAGAGCACGGCGGATTCTGAGCGAGGAAATAAGTAATGTAGCCTTAATCATGAAATTGTCAAGGTATTGAAAAAGAGTGACCGGCTATAGCTTCAAACAATAGGAAATGGAAACAGGTTTCCTGTTGTTTGTACTGCCTGCTGAAAGGCGGCATAATGGAGACCAGAATGAAGTTTAATACGACCTTACTACACGGAACGGAGGAGCTTCCCTTTTGCGGGGATGCGGAGTCGGGCGCGACGCTGCCGCCGGTCTGTTAGTCCAGCGCTTTCAGCCACACATCGGCGAAGCGTCTGGAGCAGATTTTTCACAATACTGCGCCGGGGTTTTCTTATACAAGGCTTGGAAATCCGACGGTGGAGGCATTTGAAAAGAGAATGACTGTCCTGGAGGGCGGGATCGCGAGCGTGGCCTGTGCTTCCGGCATGGCGGCGGTGTTTAATGCACTGATGAATATTTTACAAGCGGGAGATGAGATTGTCTCCAGCGCCAGCCTGTACGGCGGTTCTATTGATCTGTTCCGGGAGTTGGAGAGCTTCGGAATTACCACGCATTATGTGGAAAACAATAATCCGGAGGCGTTTCGCGGGAAGACAAATGAACATACGCGATGTTATTTCGCGGAGACGATCGGAAACCCGAAACTGGATGTCACGGACATCCGCAGTCTTGCGGATCTGGCTCACAGCCAGGGACTGCCCCTCTTTGTGGACAACACTGTGGCGACAGCTTATCTGGTAAAACCCTTAGAGCTGGGAGCGGATATTGTGATTAATTCCACTTCAAAATATGTAAACGGCAGCAGCAATGGAATCAGCGGTGTGATTACGGACGGGGGAAAGTTCTGTTGGGACGCGAAAAAATATCCGGGACTTCATGAGTTTGTGAAGTTTGGTCCGTTTGCTTATGTAGTGAAGCTGCGAAACGGATTTTTCCGCAACACCGGAGCCTGCCTGTCGCCGCAGAACGCATTTTATAATATCCTCGGGCTGGAAACGCTGGGGCTTCGGATGGAGAGGATTTCAGACAATGCTCTTACGTTGGCACGGTGGCTTACGGAAAACTATCCGGAGCTTACGGTAAACTATCCGGGGTTGGAGACGAATCCCTGTTACGCGATTGCGAAGAAGCAGTTTGGCGGTCACTACGGCGGGATTCTCACCATTCGGGTCGGGAGCAGGGAGCGGGCGTATCGGATTCTGGACAGCTTAAAGATTCCGTTGCAGGTGTCGAATATCGGGGACACAAAGACACTGGTGATCCATCCGGAGTCTACGCTGGCTGTACACAGCACAGAAGAGGAAAAAGCTGCGGCCGGGGTTTATGACGACCTGATCCGGGTGAGCGTCGGGATTGAGGACGTGGAGGATCTTGAGGAGGATTTCGGAAGAGCGATTCGGGATGCAAAATGACCTGCAGGAGGGTAAAACTAGAAAACAGAGACAGCGGGATAATATGATGTGTTTTCGGATCTGATTCCAGGCAATTACAGAATTCGCAACTTGTATATAATGGGGAGAAAGCATATTCATGAAATCCAGGAAAAAGGTAAGGAGGGTGGCAATAAACCCACAAAACCTGGAAAATCCTTTGAATGTCCTAAACTTCGGGCCAATCATATCAATAAACCCACAAAACCTGGAAAATCCGGGAAA
>JAJQAD010000012.1 GCA_021204005.1 Clostridiales bacterium | reverse complement strand
GTGGGGGACACGCTGACGGAACGAATCCAGCAGCGCCCGAAAATTTCTCACCTTATCTCTGAGTTCCGGATTCGCAACATCTTTCATCTCATTTTTAACAGATTCTGTGAGGTTATTTGCAGCAATCTGTTCCACTTTCCCGCCTTGTTCCTCAATGTTCGATTTTATGTTATCCTCCGAGCTTCCATTATCGTGAACAGGCGCATCTAATCTATCAGCAGATATTACCTCTTTTTCTCCCAGCTCTCTGACACAGGCATAAAAAGGCAGGTTCTCTCCATACACACGGATTTTTGCAAGCTCCTCCCCCGAAAAACCGCCGATGAACGACCGCATCACCGTCGTCAGCGGCACATCCTGGCAGGGATTATCCAGCACCCGCAGCATCGCCAGAATGACCTGCACCTCCTGCGCGGAAAAATAACCGGTCTGGGAGGGCAGGCGAAGCGGGATTCCCTCCTGCTCAAATACGGTCTGAAACGCTTCCGACCAGCCGGAGACAGAGCGGAGCAGAATGACCACATCGCGGTATTGCTTTCCCGGTATCTCCTCCTTACCGACCAGTTTCCGGATGCGCTGCGCCACCACCCGCGCTTCCGTGACCCGTTTGTCCTTCTCAACCGGATCCTCCTCCACCAGCAGGCACTCCGGCTGACAGCAGGAAGCATCCGCATAGTCCTCAAAGCTGCCGCCCAGATAAAGAGCCGCATCGGCGTCATACGCGATATTTCCGAGGTCTTTTCCCATGATTCGACCGAAAATATCGTTGACGACATCTATAACCTCGCTCCGGCTCCGAAAATTCATATGCAGATCAATCCGCTGCGTCCGGCTCTCCTGCGTGGAAAAATTCTCATATTTTTCCATAAAAAGCTCCGGCCTGGCCAGGCGGAAACGATAAATGCTCTGCTTCACATCCCCAACCATAAACAGATTCTCCCGGTCTTCCGGGATGCCTGAGACCGCGGTCAGCAGCGCTTCCTGGACATAGTTGCTGTCCTGATACTCATCGATCATGACTTCCTTAAACTGTTCCCTGTACTCCGCCGCCGTCTGCGTAGGCTGTTTCGTCTCCGGATCCACCAGAATCTGCAGCGCCATATGCTCCAGATCCGAGAAGTCCAGAATATTCTTTTTTGCTTTTTCATCCGAAAAAGCTGCGGAAAAAGCTTTTGTCACATCCACCAGCGTCTGCACCATCGCCCCGGTTTTCTGCATCACAGCAAGCTGCTCCTGTATATCCGAAGCAAAATATTTTTCCGAAAACTCTTTGATCTCTGCTTTCATCCGGTCGCGGGTCTCCTTTACCGCAGACCTTTTTTCCTCGCTGCCCCGGTACTTTCCGCCGCCCGGCAGAGATTTAAACCTTATGGTCTGCAGCGCATTCTGCCAGCGGACCAAACGGGAGGTATTCGCCGGCCATTTCTCGACACAGCTCCTTTGCTCCTCAGGTTCATCTGTCACAATCACTTCTTCAGAGGTATCAGACTGTTTTTCTGTTTCAGACTTATCACTCAACGTGAACATCTGTCCGGAATCTGCATCTTCCAGAGCATTTTGTCTCACAGAAGACAGCAGTTCTTCCAGCTGACGCAGGTCGTCCCGCACCACACCCTCATAGCGCTGCGGCCCATCCTCATCCAGCGTCAGCTGATAAACCTCCCGATACTGCCCGACCATTTCCTCCAGTCTGACCTGAAGATAATCGAGAAAATCCTGCACCCACTTCTTCTCTTCCAGTTCTTCCGCCGTATCGGCTTTATACTGCCCCGCACAGGCGTCGAGCCATTCCCCGGGCCAGGGATAGCTCTGGGAAAAATCGTAGAGCCGAAGCACCATCTCCCGGATCTGGCGATCGCTTTTTGCGCCGGCGTAACTATCCGCAAATTTTAAAAAAGCGGGCTCTCTCTCCTCATAAAACCGCTCCAGCACCTGATCACAGACATCTTCCCTCAGAAGCTTCAATTCTCCCTCATCCGCAATCCGGAATCCCGGTTCCAGATTGATATGGTGAAAATGATTCTGCAGGACAGATTTACAGAAACTGTCAATTGTCGTAATCTGCGCATTGTGAATCAGCGAAATCTGCCGCTGCAGGTGTGCGTCCGCCGGATCCTGCTCTGCCGCCGCCTCGATAGCCAGAAGCACGCGCTCCCGCATCTCCGCGGCCGCCGCATTGGTAAACGTTACAACCAGCAGTTCATCCACATCCACCGGGCGCACCGGGTCAGTGATCATCGAGATAATCCTCTGCACCAGCACCGCCGTCTTGCCGGATCCGGCCGCCGCGGAGACCAGCATGCTCCGGTCTCTCAGGCTGATCACCTGCTGCTGTTCGGGAGTCCACCTGACTTCAGATTTTTCCGCCGAATTCCCGCTGTTTATTTTATTTAAGCTGTCATTTCCTGTTTCTGACATTACAGATTCACGCTACCTTCCTGCCGCAGTCTCTCCCAGATTTCCTCATCCTTCAGGGACTCTTCTCTCTTATATTCATAACCGCCCACCTTCGGGTCAAATCCGCAGACGCCCCGGTACGCGCAGTAATCGCACCCGGTCTTATCTCCCAGACGATATGGCCGCACATTGATATCACCCTCTATCATCCGCCTGCCCTCGTCCTCCATGCACCGGCCTACATAGTCCGTCAGCAATTTAAAATCCTCCGTCGACGCCGCCGAGGTCCCGGTCTTGCTGAGCGTCATATCTTTTTTCAGCGTCACCGGTATCACATCCGATTTCTTATTCTGCAAAAGTTCCCGGTCCATGTGCAGATAGACATCCGGCTCACGGTTCACCAGGCCGTTTGGCTTCATCTGCGCGAGAATCTTACTCGCGATCTCCTCCGGCCGTGCGACCTCCGCCTCCACCATAGGATCGTCCAGATGATAATACAGAATACCTGCGGGCACAATCTCCTTATCCGGATAGTCCTTTTGCAGTTTTTCCATCGCCGCGCTCAGATAAAGCACCAGCTGAAGCTGTTTCCCGTAATAAAGTGAAAGCAGTTGAAACTTTGTATTTCCCGATTTGTAATCCACAACTTTCACATAAATCCGGTCGTCTTTTTCATAGAGATCCATGCGGTCCACACTGCCCACTGTCCGCATCAGAGATTCCGGCGTCAGCCGGTCAGCATGAGAAAATTCCACCTCGTAGCCTCCTGGCCGGAAATCACCGCGCCGCATCTGTTCATGAATTGCCCAGATGCTCCGCCGCATAATCCGGTAAATCCGTTCCAGAACATAGGCGCTGCGGGAGGACTCCAGAAGAGACTCGTTTGGCATCTCCAACACAGCTTCCTCCATCGCTTCTTTCAACAGTTCCTCCTGCTGTGATTCCGTCACGTCCTCCCATCCACAGGATTTTTCCAAGCGGGTGCAGTATTTCTGCAGGATTGCGTGGAACATCGTTCCCATATCCAGACTCTCAAAGGTAAATTCTTTCCGATCCGCCAGCTTCAGACCGTATTCCAGGAAATGTGCAAAGGCGCAACGCGCAAACAGTTCCAGCCTGGTGACAGAATTTACCAGAACCTCGCCGTACAGCAGCCGCGCCAGATCCGCCTCCAGATATTCTCCACCGTATGTCATAAAATGAGCATCCAGCATACTTTGAATGCGAGGCGCCCACTCTTCCTGACTCATGTACCAGTGATGGAGGGCTTTCCAGGACTCGGGACCTGACTCCTTTCCCTTCAGTTTCAGCCCCTTCAGCCAGGTCTCCACACTGCTCTTCGCTGTCACTACGGGCAAAAACGCTGCCGCTTCGATTTCACACAGCTTTGCTCCCGGAAATAACTTCTGCAGCGTGCCGATCAGGTAGGAGGGACGCACCGCCTTCCCTTCCCCATCCATTCTTGCATAGGTAAGATAAAGCGCATCCGACGGTTTCGTCAGATTGAGATACAGGTAAAAACGCTGCAAAAACATCTGCTCCCGCTCTCCCGGCGCCAGTTCCATCCGGTGAGATTCCATCACCTCGCGGTCATACTGGGATAAAATACTCTGACGTCCTGCTTTTTTTGGTATCAGACCATCGTTCACGCCCAGGAAAAAGAGAACCTTCACACCGTCCAGACGGGTCCGCTCAATATCACCCAGAATTACGCAGTCGTTCCCCTGCGGAATCGACCCGACCTTTGCGGCAGAAAATCCGGCCTCCAGTACATCCGCATAATCCGCTGCGGAAAGTCTCTCCTCCCCGAGCAAATCGACCATCTTGTCCAAAAGGTCGATCACGATTTTATAAATCTGCCGGTAAGCGGAAGCCTCCAGTTCCTCTCCGCCTGCTTCAAAATCCTCCTGTTTTTCCCGCAGCTGTTCCTCCACCGAGAGATTGCACAAAAAGGCATAGAGCGCTTCCGTCCGCTCCCGCACCGATGCCTCTTTTTTCTGCATAACAGAAATCACCGTCTCCGTCTGCTCCAGCAGGCGCTCACGCAGTCTGTTTAACACCTCCAGCTCACGCTGCGACTGCTCCGCATCCTCCTGCACCCTGCCATGACGGGCAAATGGCTTAAGAAACCGCTTTTTCCACCGGGAAATTCCCCGGATTCCCTTCTCAATACAGTAATTTTCCAGAAGATCTGTCTCCTCCCCGCGAAATCCGGCAAGACCCGTGCGCAGATAACGGAACACGCTCTCATAGCTGTAATTATTCTCCGCCACCTCCAGAACAGCGCGGATCAGTTCAATCAGCGGATGATAGAGAATCGACTGCTTTTTATCTGCAAAATATGGAATATCATACAGGGAAAAAACTGCATCCGCATAGTTTTCATAGCACTCTATATTGCCGCTGACAATGGCAAAATCCCGGTAATGATAGCCCTGCTCCCGCACGAGAGAAGAAATCTCTGCCGCCGCGAACGCAAGCTCCTCCCTGGGAGAAGAGATGGAATAAAACTGCAGCCGTCCGCCGCACTCTCCCTCGTATGCCGTGCCGCGCAGTCGAAACAGATTCTGCTCCAGATGAGTAAGCACCGGATTCTTCGCAAACCGGCTTTTTTCATGAGGTTCAATCCGGATTGGCTCCGCAATCGGAAACGACGTGTCATGGGCAGCTGCCGCGAGAGCGGTTACCATCTTATGGCTCATATAAAAAAGTTCCTGCATCTGCGGGTTTCTGCTAGCGAAACTTACAGGACGAATGTCACAGACCATATTTTCTGCTTTTCGACTGCCCCGAAACACATTCGCAGAATTCTGAATATCCAGCGCATCGCTTCCATTTTTTGACTTCCGGATTCCCCGGAACAACGATTCTCTCACATCCAGCGTCACCGTGACGTAAAGATCGGAGGCCAGGCACATCAGCCGCCGCACCAGATTCATCTGCACCGGTGTAAAACCGGTATACCCGTCAAAGACGATCACCGAATTTTTCAAAAGCACGGAATCATCCGCGACATTCATCAGCACCTCAAGCACCTTCTCCGCAGTCACATAATCATCCCGCAGATAATCCTCAAAGGCGCGGTATATATGTAAAATATCGCGAATCTTAAACGAAAGCGCCGAATCTCCCTTTAATTCACTTAAAAAATCCTCCAGGTTTCCCGGCGTAATTCCATACTGCATCAGTTCAGAAATCACAGACTTCAGTTCGCCGATATAACCCATCTTCGTCAGATTCCCTTTCAGAATCGTCAGCCTGTCCTCATTTTCCTCCACAATCCGCCTCAGCACCAGGCTTTTCCCGGTCTCCTCCATCACCGTATGATGAATTCCCAGCTCATCAAATACCCGGTAGGCCAGGCGTTCAAAGCTGACCACATCGACATTCATGATCACATGATGCGGCGAACAGTCCACCAGACGCCGCTGTGTTTTCAGGGTAAACTGCTCCGGAACCACAATGAAAAAATGCTGATACAGCGCATGCTCCGCCATATCAGCGATTTTGTGATAGATAAATTCTGATTTTCCGTTCCCGGAATTGCCATAAATAAAGGTAAGCGCCATAATGATTCTTCCCTCATCTTAGTAAATTCACAACCGTCATTTTACAATAAAATACAAAAGCACCACTGCGCCCAGCACAATGCGATACCAGCCAAACACCTTAAAATCGTGTTTCCTGATATAGGACATCAGGAACTTAATCGCCACGATCGACACCAGGAACGCCACAACCATTCCGACTGCCAGCAGCAAAAGTTCATCCGCCACAAACGTACCATCATTCTTCAACAGCTTGATCGCGCTGCCTCCGACCATCGCCGGAATCGCCAGGAAGAA
>JAJQAD010000064.1 GCA_021204005.1 Clostridiales bacterium | reverse complement strand
GTACGTTCGGTGCTGTGAGAGGACGGCGGCTAATCACCGCCTCCTACTCGATCCGTCTGTATAAAACAGATGTAAAATTTTACTTCGCCGGAGGCAGAAGGATTACCAGCATCTGTGCGGTAGCCGGTCCGATGTTCTTCACGCACTTGCCATAGTTGGAAGCGATGTGAACGCTGTCGCCTGCATTGAGGACTGTCTCAACGCCGTCCTCACCCTTGAAAAGCATGGTGCCTTCGATGATGTAATAGATCGACTCGGACGGGTTCTTGCCCATCTCTGTGCCGCCGCCGCTGGGAAGGAAGTGGGACAGACCATTGATCAGCTGTCCGCCGTCAACATCCGCGGGATCATGGAGCCTGCATAATTTGCACTCGGAATGTCCCGGAGCAGTGTAAGTATAGTATTCATCTTTTTTGGTAATTTTATAGCCTGCCATAAAATAAACCACCTTTCTTTTAGTTTTTCAACGTTCAGTATACACCCGATAAAAAAAGAAATCAATCATTTTGCCCGAAAATACGCGTGTTTTTCGTATTTAATTTGAGAAATTTACAAAAATTTTATGACAGTTTCCAAAAGGTTACTAAATAACATTATTGTATGTATTGCATAAAAAACGCGGTTGATTTATACTGAGAATGATGAATTTAGACAAAGGCTGTTTTTGCCTGTTTTTGTTCCACAATATACGATTTCAGTCGCTGCCCGGCGATGATGAAATAAATATTTTATCTTTACAAGGAGGATTTTAACAATGGGAAAATTAGTTAACCTGGAGAAAGATTATGTTGACAACATGTTCTCCATCGAAGGAAAAGTTGCTCTGGTTACCGGCGCTACCGGCGCTCTCGGCAAGACAATCGCAAAAGCATACGGCTATGCAGGTGCGAAGGTTATGCTGACCGGTCGTAACGCGAAAAAGCTGGAGGCACTGGTTGACGAGTTTAAATCTGAGGGTATCGACTGCGCATACGCTACAGCTGATCCGGCACAGGTTGATCAGGTAGAAGCTCTGATCAAGACTACCGTTGACACATATGGCGAGATCAACATCCTTGCAATCGCTCATGGCTACAACAAGCCGCAGAACATTCTGGATCAGTCCGTTGAGGAGTGGCAGTACATCATGGATGCTGACTGCAAGTCTGTATATATCGTTCTGAAGTATGTTGCTCATCAGATGGTTGCCCAGGGCAAGGGCGGTGCGATCGTTGTTGTTACTTCCCAGCGTTCCAAACGCGGTATGGCTGGCTACACCGGATACTGCACCTCCAAGGGCGGCGCGGATCTGATGATTTCCTCCATGGCATGCGATCTTACCGCGAAGTATGGCATTCGTGTTAACTCCATCCTTCCGACCGTATTCCGCAGCGAGCTGACTGAGTGGATGTTTGATCCCGAGTCTGAGGTTTACAAGAACTTCTTAAAGCGTCAGCCGATCGGACGTCTCGGCGAGCCGGATGATTTCGTTGGCATGGCTATCTACCTTGCTTCCGATGCTTCCAAGTTCATGACCGGCGGCAACTATGACTGCTCCGGCGGATATCTGGTTTGCTAAGATTGCGAGCCGATACATTGGTGTGGTTCGTGCTGCAGGATCGGGCATGGAACGGCACTGGTAACGAGTGAAAGGATAAGCAATTTTTCTGGAGGAACAATTTATTATGAGTAAATTATCTAAGTTTGTAGTATGCGGCTCCGGCATGATGGGAGCTGCCATCGCACAGGTTCTCGCTACGATCGAGGGTTCTCAGGTTACCATCCTTCGTTCTTCAAACCGCGGCGCAGATCCCCGCGAGAAGGTTCGCGCTAACATGAACCAGCTTGTGGAGAAGGGTGTTATCGAGGCATCCTATGTGGACGAGGTTGTCGGCCGTATCGGTATTGCTTTTGAGGATGAGGAAGTAAAGGACGGCGAGCTCTTTATCGAGTGCGTTCCCGAGGTTATGGAGCTGAAGCAGGATCTGTTTGCACGTCTGGAGAAGACCGTTGCGACGACAGCTATCTTCTGCACCAACACTTCCGTTATGAGCCCGACCGAGATTGCTGCAAAGTGTGAGCATAAAGAGCGCGTCTGCGGCACACACTTCTGGAATCCGGGTTATCTGATTCCACTGGTCGAGGTTGTAAAGACCGAGTATACCTCTGATGAGGTAATTGACACTGTTATGCAGGTTATGAAAGAAGCCGGCAAGCAGCCCTGCCTTTGCAAAAAGGACGTTCCGGGCTTTATCGCAAACCGGATGCAGCACGCTCTGTGGCGTGAGGCGATTGCTATTGTCAATGACGGCATTGCTGATGCAGAGACAGTTGACCTTGCCTGCAAGACAAGCTTTGGTCTGAGACTGCCGTACCTGCCTCCGCTGGTAAACTCCGACATGGTCGGCACACAGCTCACCTGGAATATCCACAGCTATGTGCTGGAGCATCTGGCTGACAACCATGAGCCTTCACCGATCGTTAAGGATATGATCGACAAGGGCGAGCTTGGTTTCCGTGCAGAGCCTGATGAGAATGGCATTTATCACGGCTTCATGGACTATACCAAAGAGCAGATTGATGAGATCAACAGCGGTCTGAACGAGTATCTGATCAAGATGCTTTATGACAAATAAAATGTCTTAGAGACGACATATCAGTTGTTCGCAACACCGGACGTCTTTCCCCGGCGTCCGGTGTAAGAAATAAAATTTAACAATTCATTTATTACAGGAGGTAATGAACAATGGGAAAGAAAATCTGGGTAGACCTTACTCATCCTTTCAGCGCTGAGATTCCGCGTTGGCCTTATTTTGACAAACCGGTGATTGACAGCAAGCACTCCATGGCAAAGGGCGGCGTTCTGACACAGTATATCGGCTGCACCATGCATACAGGTACACACTGCGATGCTCCGCGTCACGTAATGGAGCGTGAGTTCGACGGAAGAAGAGCTCGTTACACTCATGAGATGGCAATCGATGCTTACACCGGCGATGCAGTATGTCTGGATCTTCATTTCGTAAAGCGTTGGGAGCTGATCACTGCTGAGCATCTTGACAAGGCTTGCCGCAACATGGGTATTGATCCGGATTCTGATTATTTACAGGACAAGGTTCTCTGCCTTTGCACAGGTATGCATATGAAGTTCGATGATTCCAAAGAGTACTATCATTATTCCTGCGGTACCGGCCGTTCCGCTGGTATCTGGTTCGTAAAGCATGGCGTAAAGTGCGTTGCTATGGATATGCAGGCTCTGGATCATCCGCTTCACACCGCTATGGGTAACAATGGTATGACCAGAATGAACCTTCTCGGCGCATCCGGAAAACCGATCATCGAGGAGTTCATCGAGGAGTTCGGCGAGGAAGCTTATGCTCCGTTCGAGAAAGAGTACTATGTAAAATATTATGGCGAAGAAGCATACGAGGAGTTCTACGGACCGCTTGAGGCGATCGGCAACTGGGGCACCTGGGAACCTTGCCACAAGACCATGCTCGGCCATGGTATCGTAGGCGTTGAGAACCTTGGCGGCGACCTTGAGAAGGTTTGCGGCAAAGAGTTCGAGTTCTTCTGCTTCCCGCTTCGCTGGTACATGGGTGATGGCTCCATGGCTCGCTGCGTAGCACGTATCGACGAGGATGACATCAATGATGTTCCGGAGAGAACTTATCTGTACTGCGGCACAGGCTGCCAGGATAGAGAGCACTACGGCTTTGATGATTATGAGAAGTTCGCTGCTGATCCGGCTATCTAATCATAGCGTTTCATAATTGAAAGTTATGTAAGAATGAAAGATGTACTGTGCAAAGGCGTATGGTCATGTATTATATATGGTCAAATGCCTGCGCATGGTACATTGGATTTAATGTAATTTTAGAGATCTGAGTAAGGAGAACCCAAAATGGCAAAGAAAAAAACAATTATCACAGTTGCTACCACCGGTGCATGGCCGAAGAAAGAGAACAACCCGAACGTTCCGATGACTCCGTCTGAGATTGCTGATGATATCTATGCATGCTGGAAAGCAGGCGCAGCGATCGCTCATATCCATATGAGAGATGATGAGGGCAACGGTGTTATGGATCCGGCTAAGTTTGCTGAGACCGTGAAGCTGTTAGAGGAGAGATATCCGGAGTGCGATATCATCATTAACATGACGACATCCGGCGATATCCACGCTGATGACGACATCCGTGTACAGCATGTCAAGGATCTGAAGCCGGAGATGGCTTCCTATGACTGTGGTTCCATGAACTGGTTGAACAGCGGTCTGTTCATCAACTCCCCGAAGTTCCTGACAGACTGTGGTTACCTTTTCCAGGAGACCAACACCAAGCCGGAAATCGAGGCTTTTGATCCCGGTATGATCGGCAACGCTGCTTACTACATCAAGAAAGGCGTTCTGAAGACTCCGGTACACTTCCAGTTCTGCATGGGCTGTGCAAACGGTATCCCCGGAACCATGAAGAACCTGATCTTCATGAAAGAGACCGCTGAGGAGCTTGTTGGTAAGGACAACTTCACATGGTCCTGCTTCGGCGTAGGCCACAGCGCAATGGAGATGCTCTACGGTGCAGTTGCACTTGGCGGACATATCCGTGTTGGTATGGAAGACAATGTTATGTATGCAAAGGGACAGCTTGCTGACAGCAACTCCCAGTTCGTAGAGAGAGCAGTTCGCGTAATCAAAGAGTATGGCAATGATGTTGCTACTCCGGCTGAGGCTCGTGAAATGCTTGGTCTTGCACAAAAGTAATAATGGTTTTTATGCCGGATGCCCGTTGCGGTATCCGGCATTTCTTTTTAAAGGAGGTTTCCTATGACCTGGGGAGCATTGTATATGTATTATCACTGCCCGAAATGCGGACTGAAATTCGAATACGCTCTGGATGTAATGCCTGAATTTGGCGATAAGTTCGGCTGCTGTCCGGAGTGTCAGGTGCCTGGTGTGTATGAAAAAGAAGGAGCACGCCAGTTAGACGACAATGAATATTTTGAGGTAGAATAGAATTCGTTATTGCAAATCAAAATATCCTGTGGCATAATATTTATGGAATCGTGCTTTTGATATTTTGCATGATTTTAAGTGGCAGTTCAGAACGGATTGGACAAAGGACACTTTTGACCGGGGCAGTTATATCGGTGCAGCCTGTCGTCTTGCGTTCTGAATGAGTTTCGGTGTTGACACTGGAAGGCAGGATTAGAGATGGCAGTAATAAAAAGATTATCTCTGGTAGATCAGGTGTATGAGAAGCTGAGAGAGCGAATCGTATCTTTGGAGATTCCTTTTGGCAGCAAGCTGAATGTCAGTAAGTTACAGGAGGAATATGGAGTTAGCTCCACACCGGTTCGCGAGGCTTTGAACCGCCTGCTGAACGATGGTTTGATTGAGTTTGAGAATAACGTCGGCGCGCGGGTGATTGATTTTACCCCGGATGATGTGCGGCAGGTGCAGGAATTGTCTTATGCTTATGAGATTGTCGCAGCGAGAAATGCTCTGCGCAACGGAGATATTGCGGAGATGGCGGAGGAGATTGAGCAGTACATAGAAGAGTATCGCCATACGACCAATGTGGTGGAGAGCTGCCGCTGTATCCGGGATATTTTAAATGTATTCTATAAGAATGCAGATAATGACCGGCTTCTTGCCAGGGTGACATCGCTGAATGGTCTGGATGATATTTTGCATGCGTTGTTTGCCATTCCGCGTGAACAGGGAGGCAGCGGCGGTCAGTATCATTCCGGCATCATTTATTTTGAACAGATACACGAGGCAGTTCTGGATCACGATTTTAACCGGATTTGTGACGCTCTGGAGGGACATCAGCTCTGGTCCCGCGAGTATATTTTAAAGAACATGGAGACAATCCGGAACAGGCAGGCTTAAGTGAGTTTGCCGGCAGGCGCAAATGATGATATCTTCGTAGCTGTTTTGGACAGTGATCATGGATGTCAGGCTGTGCAGATTTGCAGTTATGGTATCTGTGATGTAAGTGATGATCAGAATGGCTACATAGATTATAATTATTTTTATTTAAGGCAGGAGGAGATTCCAATGGTATTAAAAAATTTTGACGTATTGGTGGACAAAGTAAAAAGTTTTCCGGAGCCGAAGCGTGTGGTTGTAGCGGCAGCCGGCGACGCGCATACTCTGGAGGCGATTAAAGAGGCAGTAGATGAGGGAATCGTGACACTGGTTCTCGTAGGCGACAAGGCTAAAATCGTGGAGATTGCCGCCGAGATCGGACTTTCTGTTGCTGAGGATGATATTTACGATGCGCCGGATGCGGTGGAAGCTGCACAGAAAGCGGTTGCTCTGATTCATGAGGGCAAGGGCGATTTTATCATGAAAGGGAAGCTTGAGACCGCGCAGATTTTAAAGCCGGTAGTAAACAAAGAGACCGGGCTTGGTACAGGCCGCGTGATGTCTCATTTTGTGCTGGATGAGATTCCTAACTACCATAAGCTTATCGTCACCACAGACGGCGGCATGATGACATATCCGACTCTGGAGCAGAAGAAAGATATCATTATAAATACCGTTGAGACCTTAAAAGCACTTGGTTATGAGAATCCGAAGGTGGCCTGTGTGGCAGCAGTTGAGAAAGTGAATCCGAAAATGCCGGAGACGGTTGAGGCGGACGCTTTAAAGCAGATGAACTTAAACGGCGAGATTAAGGACTGCATCGTGGAAGGACCGATTTCTCTGGATATCGCTCTGAGCAAAGAGATTGCGGATCTCAAAGGCTTTGACAGCCCGGTGGCCGGCGACGCGGATGTGATTCTGGTTCCGAACATTCAGGTTGGCAATATCCTTGGCAAGTCTATTACAGTAATCGCGGGCGGCAACATGGCCGGATTTATCGTCGGAGCGCAGGTTCCCATCGTTCTTACTTCCAGAGGATCCTCCGCTAAGGAGAAGTATCTCTCCCTTGTTTTAGCGGCGGCTGTGACAGCTGGTAAGTAAAAGAATTCACTGCCTACCATTGAAAAAGCAGAGAAGTGATGAAATAAAAAAGAGAAATCTGCCAGTATGGCGGGTTTCTCTTTTGCTGTACAATATGTTTCCCGGTGTGAATAATGTGAGAAAACAATATTCAGCGGTGCGGTGACGTACTGATACCTGTTTACAACCAAGGGGGAAATATTCTTATTCCTGTCCCTGGATGTACTGATCCATGATATCTTTCAGCTGATCCTGGTATTTCATTTCCGTGTGGACCTTGAAAGCGTCCGGGTCGATGGGCAGATTCAGTTCGTTCAGGCGTCGGATACTCCAGACATAGAGAATATCCAGAGCCGGGATCAGATCCTTGCCCAGGGGCGTCAGTATGTACTCCACCTTTAAGGGAATGGTATTGTACTGGATGCGCTCTACCAGACCATCACGAGTCAGTTCCTTCAGCTGCTGGCTCAGCACCTTTTCGCTGACACCCAGCGTCTTTTTCGTCTCGTTAAAACGAATCTTTCCATAGTGATGAATGTGATGTAATAATGTCATTTTCCACTTGCCGGATATGCAGTTTGTGACAAAATGATACGGATTCACTGTTTCCATTGCGATGACACCTCCCCATCTGTGCCGTATATGTAAGTAACTGACAAAATAGTTTCTTACTGTGAATATAGTTATTAAGTATCATATAGGTAACTAAAAATTGCTATTATTGTATCAGCTTATCTTTGTTTTTGCAATCCCTGTCCATAAATTATTTCATATTTTTTATAAATATTTCAGATTTAAAACATTTTTATCACAATAACAGGATAAATTTCGTTTTCTGTTCTGAGAGAGTAGATTTTCTCATATGGTTATAGAAAAGAGTAACTGTTCCGTACTTTTGCAGTTACGAAAAGCTTCTGCCTGCATTTGCAGGGGCAGACGCAAGGATAGGCAATGGCAGGGAGGGTGAGAAATGCCGGATACAAACATTTATCAGAATATTGCCGCGCGTACCGGCGGTGATATTTATCTTGGAGTGGTCGGCCCCGTCAGGACGGGGAAATCAACGTTTATCAAGCGTTTTATGGATTTGATGGTTCTTTCTCGAATGGAGGAAGGCGATGAGAAGAGCCGGACTGTGGATGAGCTCCCGCAGTCGGCGCAGGGAAAGACGATTATGACGACAGAGCCGAAATTTATCCCGAAGGATGCGGTGGAAATTCATCTGCAGGAAAATCTGCCGGTGCGGATAAAACTGATTGACTGCGTCGGATACCTCGTTGACGGGGTTAACGTTCATCTGGAATACGGAAAAGAGCGGATTTTAAAAACTCCCTTGTATGAATATGAGATTCCGTTTGCGAAAGCAGCTATGGTGGGGACGGAAAAAGTGATACGGGATCATTCCACAATCGGTGTTGTGGTGACAACGGACGGGAGTTTTACCGATATCCCGAGGAGCAGCTATGAACCGGCGGAGGAAAAAACGGTTGCGGAACTGAAAAAAATCGGCAAGCCTTTTGTGATTCTTCTAAACACACCAAAGCCGTACAGTGGGCAGACATCTGCTTTAGCGGAAAAGCTTCGGGAAAAGTATCAGGTTTCCGTGATTCCGGTGAACTGTGAGCAGATGAAGATTGAGGATATTCAGACAATTTTGCAGCAGGTGTTGTATGAGTTTCCTCTGGTCAGACTGGATTTCTTTTTGCCGAAATGGGTGGAAATGCTCCCGGCAGATCATCCGGTGAAAGCGGCTGCCGTCAGGGAGGCGGAATATATTCTGGAACAGGCGGGACAGATGCGGGATATCATAGGGAAAGAGTGGAAACCGGAAGCGGAAGAAATTGTGGAAGTGGAGGCGGATCGAATTGACCTTTCCGCAGGAAGCGTGCGGTTTCGCATGCAGGTGGGAGAGCATTTGTATTATGAAAATCTGAGCGAGCTGACCGGCGTGCCGATCCATGATGAATATGAGATGATTTCACTTTTTCGCAGTATGGCTCAGCAAAAACAGAAGTATGATCAGGTGGGAGCCGCTGTGGACAGTGTACAAAGTACCGGATACGGCGTGGTATCGCCATCAATCCGTGATATTTCCATTGAAGAGCCGGTACTGATGAAGCATGGGAATAAGTACGGCGTAAAAGTCAGGGCTTCCTCGCCTTCGATACATATGATCCGCGCCAATATTGAGACAGAGATTGCGCCGATTATCGGCAGCGAGGAGCAGGCACGGGATCTGATCGAATATATTCGGCAGAACCAGGATGACGCGGACGGGTTGTGGAAGACGAAAATTTTCGGGAAGTCCATCGGAGAACTGGTGGAGGACGGTATTCAGCGCAAGATCACGATGATGGACGAGGAAAGTCAGATGAAGCTGCAGGATACCATGCAGAAAATTGTCAACGACAGCAATGGAGGGCTGGTCTGCATCATTATCTGATACCGCAGGTATCATCGTTTGTATAGGCTTTCGATTCTGACATCATCAGAGTGATTAAGGTAAAAAACAGGGGGAGGCTTTTGCCTCCTCTATCCGTATGCACAGGTTTGTGATCGCTGTTTTGTCTGTAATTTTTACGGGTGATATGAGGCGAGGCGGGATATGAGATGGAAACAAAAAGATTGTACAGTGATTTGTTTTATGCTATTATGAGCGCAGAATAGCTGGCTGATACACAAGGAGGACTCTGTATGACTGAGATATACCAAAAGCTTGAAAAATGCCTGGAAAGCGTCCGTGACCGGACTGATTTCCAACCGGAAATTGCCCTGATTCTCGGCTCCGGCCTGGGGGACTATGCAAACCGGATTGAGATTGAGACCGTGCTGGATTACCATGAGATTGAGGGGTTCCCAATCTCCACTGTTTTAGGACATGCAGGCCGCTTTGTCTTCGGTTATGTGCAGGATATCCCGGTGGTGATCATGCAGGGCCGCGTACATTATTATGAGGGATATTCCATGGCGGATGTGGTGCTTCCGACCCGCCTCATGGGAATGCTTGGGGCAAAGGTGTTGTTTCTGACGAACGCATCCGGCGGGATTCAGGAGGGGATGCATGCGGGAGACCTGATGCTGATCACAGATCAGATTTCTGACTTTGTACCATCGCCGCTGATCGGACCGAATCCGGACGAACTTGGGGTGCGTTTCCCGGATATGAGCCATATTTATGATCCCGGGCTGCAGGATGCCGTTCGGACGGCAGCGGGGCGGCTGGGTATTCCGTTAAAAGAGGGAGTGTATATCCAGCTGACCGGACCGAACTACGAGTCGCCTGCGGAGATTCGTATGTGTAAGACCATCGGCGCGGATGCTGTGGGGATGAGTACGGCATGCGAGGCCATCGCGGCAAATCATATGGGGATGAAGGTATGCGGGATTTCCTGTATTTCCAACCTTGCGGCAGGTATTTCGAAGAAACCGCTGACCCACGCGGAGGTGCAGGAGTCGGCGGACCGTGCGGCGCCGCTGTTTCAGAAGCTGCTGACGGAGAGTATTCTTGAGATGAAAAAAATGTTCTGACAAAGTGTATGGATATGATACGGAATTTATTCTGCGAACTTTTATAGAATTGACAGGAGCATGGAAATGAATATAAGGTTTTATAACGCGAAGATATTAATTTTGGATGAGAAAGAAGAGTTTGAGATTATCTCCGGGGAACTCTGGGTTTCCGGCGACCGTATTCTTTACGTGGGCGACGGAAAGCAGCCGGATCAGATTCTTGCCGGTCTCGGCATGGATATGATTCTCTGGGAGAGGGAGATGGATTGCAGAGGCAACCTTCTGATGCCGGGTCTGAAAAATGCCCACGCACACACGTATATGACATTTTTGCGCTCCTATGCGGACGACCTGCCGCTGCAGGAGTGGCTGTACCAGATGTGTTTTCCGAAAGAAGACCAGCTCGATACGGACAATATCCGCCCGTTGGAGCAGCTTGGCATTATGGAATATCTGACCGGCGGTATTACGACCGGCTTTGACATGTGTTATTTCCCGCCTGTTTACGCGCAGGTGGCAGCGGACTGCGGTTTCCGTGCGGTGCAGGTCTCCGGTGTCAACAGCTTTGGCGGCGACCTGGGTGTGGTGGAAGAAAATTATCTGAGAGTGAATGAGACCAGCGATCTGACCACATTTTTCATCGGATTTCATGCGGAATATACGACGAAAATGGAGATGATGGAGGAAATCGCAAAGCTGGCACAGAAATATAAGTCGCCGCTCTATATGCACAATTCTGAGACTGCAGGTGAAGTGGCGGAGTGTGTGGAGCGTTATGGGAAAACGCCGACGCAGATTACGGATGCGCTGGGAATGTATGAGTACGGCGGCGGCGGTTTTCACTGCGTGTATTTTGATGACAGGGATTTCGAAATTTTTAAGAAGCGCGGGCTGACGGCTGTGACATGCCCGGCTTCTAATCTGAAACTGGCGAGCGGGATTGCGCCTCTGAAGCGATTTTATGACGAGGGGATTAACCTGGCGATCGGCACGGACGGTGCGGCCAGCAATAACAGCCTGGATATGTTTAAAGAGATGTACCTGGCTTCCACGCTGGCGAAGGTGCGGGAGATGGACGCGGAGTGTGTCAGCGCAGACCGGATTCTTTATATGGCGACAGCGGGCGGCGCAAAGGCGATGCATCTGCCGGACTGCGACCGTCTGGCGGCCGGGAAAAAGGCGGATTTGATTCTGATCGATCTCATGCAGCCGAACATGCAGCCGGAGAATAATATTGTGAAAAATCTGGTTTACAGCGGCGGGAAGCAGAATGTGAAGCTGACGATGGTGAACGGAAAGATTTTATATGAAGACGGGAAATTTGATATCGGCGTGGAACCGGAAGATGTTTACCGGGAAGCGAACCGGATAATCCGGGGGATGCGGTAAATAATGTTTCAGAGAGATGGCGTTAAAGTGTTTATGTTTTTACCGGCGTCTGAAGAGGATGCGGAAATATATATCAGGCAAGTGGAAGAGTTTATAAAAGCAACAGAATTAGATTGTAAGAAGTTGGAGTTTCAGGTATGCATGTAACAATTTATACGGACGGTGCGGCCCGCGGTAATCCGGACGGACCCGGCGGCTACGGCGCGGTATTGCAGTTTACGGACAGCAGCGGAACGCTGTACGAGAAGGAATTAAGCGCCGGATATCAAAAGACGACAAACAACCGCATGGAGCTTATGGCGGCGATTGCCGGTCTGGAGGCTTTACAGAAGCCCTGTCGTGTGGATCTATACTCAGATTCTAAATATCTGACGGATGCATTTAATCAGCACTGGATTGATGGGTGGATGAAGCGCGGGTGGAAAAAAGCAGACAAGTCCCCGGTGAAAAATATTGATCTCTGGCATCGCCTGCTGGCGGCTATGAAGCCGCATGAGGTTACCTGGCACTGGGTAAAAGGTCACGATGGGCATCCGGAGAATGAGCGATGCGATCAGCTGGCGACATCAGCGGCGGATGGAGATGATTTGCTGGAAGATACAGTGGAATAATGTTGTTTTTGAGGGGAAATCAGAGACCAATGGGGTGCTGAGCAGGAAGTAATCCTTGAAAACACATGGTTCTTGTGCTACTATATTTTTTGCTGAAAAATCTGAAAGCAAAGAAAGTGTCACATTGCATTACTGTATTACTGTATTACTGTATGTTGCTTTGTGGTGAACAATATACATTGAATCGCTAAAATTGCTTTATTATAAATTGTTGAAATATAACTATGATGAATAGACGGAGGATTGAATTGTGAAAGCATATGGAGTAAATGAACTGCGCAGGATGTATCTTGACTTTTTTAGAAGCAAAGATCATCTGGCGATGAAGAGTTTTTCTTTGATTCCGCACAATGACAACAGCCTGCTGTTGATCAACGCAGGGATGGCGCCCCTAAAGCCCTATTTTACCGGAGCAGAGATTCCACCGAAGCGGAGGGTGACTACCTGCCAGAAGTGTGTCCGCACGGGCGACATTGAGAATGTGGGAAAGACAGCGCGTCACCTGACCTTTTTTGAAATGCTCGGCAATTTTTCTTTCGGAGATTATTTTAAAAAAGAAGCGATCACCTGGTCCTGGGAGTTTCTGACGGAGACTCTGGGTATGGATCCGGAACGGCTTTATCCGTCTGTCTACGGCGAGGATGAGGAAGCTTTTGAAATCTGGACAAATGTGGTGGGCGTTCCCGCGGAGAAGATCACGCGGTTTTACCGCGACCCGGAGACGGGGGAGTGCGACAATTTCTGGGAGCACGGCGCGGGTCCCTGCGGCCCCTGTTCTGAGATTTACTACGACCGGGGGGAAAAGTATGGCTGCGGATCGCCGGACTGCAAGGTCGGTTGTGACTGTGACCGATATATGGAAGCCTGGAATAATGTCTTTACCCAGTTCAACGGCGACGGCAAGGGCGGTTATGAGGAGCTTGAGAATAAGAATATTGATACCGGCATGGGGTTGGAGCGTCTGGCTGTGGTAGTGCAGGACGTAGATTCTGTCTTTGATGTGGATACGATGAAAGCCATCCGGGATAAAGTCTGTGAACTCTCCGGAAAGAAATATCAGACGGACGCGCTGGACGATGTTTCCATCCGTGTGATTACAGATCATATCCGCTCTGCGACATTCATGGTTTCCGATGGAATTATGCCCGCGAATGAGGGCAGAGGATATGTGCTGCGCCGGATTATCCGCCGCGCGGCCCGTCACGGCAGAATGCTGGGAATTGCGGGCGCGTTCCTGGCGGATGTGGCGATGACTGTGATCAATGAGAGCAAAGACGGCTATCCGGAGCTGGAGGAGAAAAAGGATTTCATCCTGAAGGTGCTGACCCAGGAGGAGGAGCGTTTTGCGAAGACACTTGACCAGGGACTGACGATTCTCGGCGAGATGGAGTCGGAGATGACGCAGCGGGGAGAGAAGGTTCTTTCCGGTGAAAACGCGTTTAAATTATATGACACCTATGGATTCCCGATTGATCTGACGGAGGAGATTCTGTCGGAAAAAGGGTTTACTTACGATGCAGGTGGCTTTAAAACAGCCATGGAAAATCAGCGGCAGATGGCCAGAAGCAGCCGGAAGAAGACCGATTACACGGGGCATGAATCTACCGTATACGATGAGATTGACCCTGCGATTACCTCGGTGTTTACGGGATATGATCATCTGGAAGATGAGGGAAAAATTCTGGTTCTTGTAAAAACCGCGGCAGGCGAGGATGAGGAGGATGCGCTTGTGGAAGCGCTCACGGATGGTGATACCGGCACAATTATTACGGATGTGACTCCTTTTTATGCTACCATGGGCGGTCAGATGGGCGATCACGGCGTGATTTCCACGGCGGACGGCGAGTTTGAGGTGACGGATACCATCAGACTGGCCGGAGGACGTTTCGGCCATGTCGGGCACATGGTTTCCGGCCTGTTAAAGTCCGGAGACACCGTTGCGCTGGAAGTGGACCGGCAGCGCCGTACGGCGACCTGTAAGAACCATTCGGCGACGCATTTGCTGCAGAAAGCGCTGCGCGACGTGCTGGGCACCCATGTGGAGCAGGCCGGTTCCTACCAGGATGCGGACCGCACGCGGTTTGATTTTTCCCATTTCCAGGCGATGACAGAGGAAGAACTGCAGGAAGTAGAGCGGATTGTCAACGAAAAAATCGCAGAGGGCATTCCGGTGCAGACGGATGTGATGACTGTGGACGAGGCGAAGAAAACCGGAGCCATGGCATTGTTTGGAGAAAAATACGGCGAGACCGTCCGCGTTGTCTCTATGGGAGATTTTTCCAAAGAGTTCTGCGGCGGCACCCATGTGGCGAATACGGCGGACATTACGGCGTTTAAGATTGTGTCCGAAGGCGGCGTGGCGGCAGGCGTGCGCCGGATCGAAGCTTTGACCGGAGCCAATGTGTTTGCCTACTATAAACAGGTGGAGGACGAGCTGGCCGCGGCGGCAAAAGCGGCGAAGGCGGCTCCGGCGGATCTGGTGGCAAAGATTACGCATATGCAGTCGGAGATCAAGGCGCTGCAGTCGGAGAACGAATCCTTAAAGAGCAAGATTGCACAGTCATCCATGGGCGATGTGATGGATGAAGTGGTGGAAGTGAAGGGCGTGAAGCTTCTGGCGGCCTGTGTACCCGAAGTGGATATGAACGGTCTCCGTGACCGGGGCGATCAGCTGAAAGAGAAGATGGGCGGGGGAGTCATCCTTCTGGCCAGCGCAACCGGCGGCAAGGTGAGCCTGATGGCGATGGCGACGGACGACGCGGTCAAACAGGGCGCTCATGCGGGCAATCTGATCAAGGCAGTGGCGAAAAAAGTCGGTGGCGGAGGCGGCGGACGCCCGAATATGGCGCAGGCCGGCGGGAAAAACCCGGCCGGGATTCCCGATGCGATCGCCGCGGCGAGAGAAGTCCTGGAGGAGCAGCTGTGATTGATACGGAGATCCGGCCGAAAGTAATAGAAGAAATTCGCCATCTTGCGGAAAAGATTATTGTCGGGGAAACGCTGAAGAAATGAAAAATTTTGTTTGACGGATTGCAAATCCATGCTATAATGGATGAAGTGCAGTGAATATTACCCAATCAGTTGAATAGGCACAATATGCAGCTGGAGGGAGGTTAGGTGTGATTCTATGTCAAATGTGATCGTGAAAGAGAACGAGAGCTTGGATAGCGCTTTACGCAGATTCAAGAGAAACTGTGCAAAGGCTGGCATTCAGCAGGAGATTCGTAAGAGAGAACATTACGAGAAGCCCAGCGTCAAGCGCAAAAAGAAATCCGAAGCAGCTAGAAAAAGAAAATACAACTAGTAAACAGACAGCCATACGGGATGAATCGTATGGCTGCCTCTTTTTTCTTTACAAATGAAGAACCATCATGTAATATTATTCACAGAGGATTTTTCTGATTATATCATAGATGAGGTGAAGTATGAGCAAACCGATTGTGGCGGTAGTCGGCCGCCCGAACGTGGGAAAGTCCACGCTTTTTAATGATCTGGCAGGGGAGAGGATTTCTATTGTCCAGGACACGCCGGGGGTGACCCGGGATCGGATCTATGCAGATGTGGAATGGCTGAACCATGCCTTTACATTAATTGATACCGGCGGTATTGAGCCGGATTCCAAAGATATTATTTTGTCCCAGATGCGGGAACAGGCAGAGATCGCCATGATGACGGCGGATGTGATCATTTTTATGGTGGACGTGCGTCAGGGGATGTCGGATGCGGACGCAAAGGTTGCGGACATGCTGCGTCGTTCCCACAAGCCGGTCGTCCTGGTGGTCAATAAAGTGGATAATTTCCAGAAATATGAGCCGGATGTCTATGAATTTTACAACCTTGGCATGGGAGATCCGGTGCCTGTCTCTGCAGCTTCCAAGCTGGGACTGGGCGATATGCTGGAGAAAGTGGTCAGCTTTTTCCCGGATGATGCTGAGGACGGTGAGGAGGATGAGCGGCCGAAGATCGCTATCGTCGGAAAGCCGAATGTGGGGAAATCTTCCATTATCAATAAGCTCCTCGGGGAGAACCGCCTGATTGTTTCAGATATTGCCGGTACGACCCGGGACGCGATTGACACGGTAATCCGTTACTACGGAAAGGAATATGTGTTTATCGATACAGCCGGACTGCGGCGCAAGAGTAAGATCAAAGAGGAAATTGAACGCTACAGTATCATCCGGGCCGTGACGGCCGTAGAGCGTGCGGATGCGGTAATCCTTGTCATTGATGCCACGGAGGGAGTGACGGAGCAGGATGCCAAAATCGCGGGGATTGCCCATGAGAGGGGAAAGGGAATTATCATTGCGGTCAACAAGTGGGATGCGGTGGAGAAGGATGACAAGACCATGTATCGTCATACCAGCCGGATCCGCGAGACGCTGAGTTTTATGCCTTACGCGGAGATTATGTTTATTTCTGCGAAGACAGGGCAGCGCCTGACGAAGATGTATGAGATGATTGATATGGTGATTGCGAACAATTCCATGCGGATCGCTACCGGCGTCTTAAATGAGATTATTATGGAAGCGGTGGCCATGCACGAGCCTCCGTCTGATAAGGGAAAACGGCTGCGCATTTATTATGCGACGCAGGCGGCGGTGAAGCCGCCGACGTTTGTCCTGTTTGTCAACGACAAGGCACTGATGCATTTTTCCTATACCAGATATCTGGAAAACCGGATCCGGGAAACCTTTGGATTCAGGGGCACAGCGCTGAAGTTTATTATCCGTGAGAGGAAAGACTCGCAGAAATGATGTACAATGAAAGTGTCATCAATAGACAGACTCGTGACATGCTTGCACGGCTAAGAGACTATCTGTTGGATGACTTTCATGTATATTATACATAATAGTTGTCAGCAGGAGAAAGGGTGAAAAATAAATGATTACAGCTCGTGTGATTGGTCTGGTACTCGGATATCTGTTTGGGCTGTTTCCCACCGGGAGACTGGTTGGGAAAGCTTATCAGACAGATCTGAGAAAAGAGGGCAGCGGAAATACCGGCATGACAAATTCCATCCGTGTGCTGGGATGGAAAGCAGGCGTTATTGTATTTTTCGGTGACTGCCTGAAAGCGGTAGCGGCGATGGTGATTATCTGGCTGCTGTACCGCAATACGTTTCCGGCGGCGGTAAAGATGCTGGAGCTGCATGCCGGAATCGGCGCAGTCCTGGGGCATAATTATCCGTTTTACGCCAGATTTAAGGGCGGAAAGGGGATTGCCTGCAGTGTGGGTATTGTTTTTGCATCTGACTGGCGGATGGTTCCTATCTGCGCGATTCTGTTTTTCCTCGCAGTGGTTCCCACCGGGTTTATGTCCCTGGGATCCCTGGCGATTTTAAGCGGGTTTTTTGTGCAGACCATTGTATTCGGACAGCTGGGTTTCCTGAAAGTCGGCGCAGATTTTCTGGTTGAATTGTACGTGGTGACTGGGATTCTGACCGGGCTTGCATTTTTCCAGCACAGGGAAAACATAAAACGCCTGGCGACAGGAACGGAGAACAAATTCCGCCCGAAAAAATCAGAAGAGAGAAAGGAAGGATAATATGGCACAGGTTGGCATCGTCGGAGCAGGCAGCTGGGGCACAGCCCTGTCCGTTGTCCTGTCGCATAACGGACACGATGTGACGGTATGGTCCATCATAGAGGATGAGGTAAAAATGCTCAACGCACAGCGGGAGCATAAGGATAAATTGCCCGGAGTGAAAATACCGGATTCCGTTGCATTTACCACGGATTTAGAGAAAACTGTGGAGGAAAAGGCGCTCGTGGTGCTTGCCGTGCCTTCGCCTTACATCCGCAGCACGGCCCGCAGCATGGCTGGCTTTATTCGGGACGGTCAGTTGATTGTCGTCGTATCCAAGGGGATCGAGGAAAATACACTGATGATTCAGACGGACATTGTGGAACAGGAAATTCCGCAGGCACAGGTGGCTGTGCTGTCCGGCCCAAGTCACGCGGAGGAGGTTGGCCGGGAACTGCCTACCACAGTGGTGGCGGGCGCGAAGACCAAAGTGATTGCGGAGCGGGTGCAGGCATTTTTTATGAATGAGGTATTCCGCGTCTATACCAGCCCGGATATGCTGGGGATTGAGTTGGGGAGTTCTCTCAAGAATGTCATCGCTCTGGCAGCGGGAATGGCGGACGGCCTCGGGTTTGGGGATAATACAAAGGCGGCGCTGATTACGCGGGGTATAGCAGAGATCGGACGTCTGGCTTCGGCGATGGGCGCCAATATGGAGACGGTGAACGGTCTTTCCGGCATCGGAGACCTGATTGTGACCTGCGCCAGCCGGCACAGCCGGAACCGGAAAGCCGGTATGCTCATCGGACAGGGTTATACCATGGAGGAAGCCATGAATGAGGTAAAGATGGTGGTGGAGGGTGTCTACTCCGCGAAAGCTGCGCTCGCCCTGGCTGAAAAATATGAGATTGATATGCCCATTGTGGAGCAGGTGAACCGGGTGCTGTTTGAGGGGCAGCCGGCAAAGGAGGCGGTGCTGGAGCTGATGCTCCGGGAGCGCAAGCCGGAGAACGAGGATCTGGACTGGTAACATATGAAGAAGAAATGAACAGGGATGCGGTCTGGTAATATACGAAGAAAGGGTGAACGGGGATCCGGACCGGTAACATACGAAGAAGGGGAGGCGGGGTTATGCTGATTCTATGCGGTAAATGCGGAAAACGCTATGATTATGAAAAATATAACGGAATCTGTCCGAAGTGCGGCAGATATAACCGGAGGGACAGCGCAGTACTGGAGAGCGAACTGCATGAGAAGTACGACAAGGACCCGGCGCACTCGGAGGAAAGCCATAAGCGTGTGCATAAGAAAAATTATGATTCTTACCGCCATCAGACCGATGACGGGAGAAAACCGGATGGCAATTTCTGGGGATCAGAGGAAAATTATACTAAAAAGCATCTCGCGGTCGTTATTGTTATAATAATTATTATTGTATTGCTCTTTGTTTGCGGCGGGATAGCGGGCTTTTTAGGCTATGGCGATGAAACCGGCGAAGAAATTCTGGACAATGTCGAAGATACTTTTTCGTGGGAGGACGACACAGAGACAGCGTTCTCGAATTCCATTTTACAGCGGATTCAGGATTCTCTGAGCGGATTTGCTGATACGGAAGAAGAGTATGATTATTATGGGGAAGAGATCGATGGGGGCAGTGACATTATTGAGGAAATTTATCTGAGCTATTCCTACATGGATTTGGTCAGCCGGAGACTGACAGAAGAAGACTGGGAAGGCGACCATTCCGTGATCTTTCTGGATGGGGACGCAGAGGCGCTTGAGGAACTGGAGGAAGAGCATAGCGGACAGGAAGGAGAATTCTATCTGGTCACTGTGCAGGTTTATAATGATACGAGTGAGGATCTGGACGCATCTTCGATTGTCGTGGAAAACATTGAGTTTTCCACTGAGGAAGGGAATGCGTGGGAACTGCCTTGCCTGCATGCCTTTTACAGTTACTGGGAAATGATCGAAGCCGGACACAACGGTTACCAGGACTGGCTGATTTTTGTGCCGGACGACATGCTCGATGCGGCGCAGGAGGAGGAATATTTCACGTTTTCCTTTACTTATGAGACAGAGCAGGATGGCGAGACAGTGGTAAATACTTATGAGGATGATGTGTTTTATTTTGACTGAGGGAGCAGATATGTCCGGCTTCCCGGTAAGATACAGCAGCTTTTTGAAACGTTATGCTATCGGTACTTTCATTGTCTGTTAAGACAGATGCATTGACATTGGGAAGGAGAAAATCGGGATGGAGAGAATACGAATCCGTTATTTTTCGGACAAAATCAAACGGCTGGAATACATTGAGGGGAAGTCTGACTGGATTGATCTTCGCGCCAGTGAGACCGTGGAACTTAAGGCGGGGGAGTTTAAACTGATTCCCCTTGGTGTGGCTATGGAGCTGCCGCAGGGCTATGAGGGGCATCTGGTTCCCCGCAGTTCCACATTCAAAAATTATGGGATTCTGCAGACGAACAGCTGCGGAATCATTGACTGTTCCTACTGCGGTGATGAGGATATGTGGCGTATGCCGGTCTATGCGACCCGCGACACGGTTATCCGGGAGAACGACCGCATCTGCCAGTTCAGGATAGTGAAGAATCAGCCGGAGGTGGTGTTTGACGAGGTGGAATCGCTGCATAACACAAGCAGAGGCGGGTTTGGAAGTACGGGGAAGCAATGATTACCGTCAAATTTACCGAAAACAGGGTCAAACGCCGTCGAAATCTATAAAATGTGTCGAATTTCCGGTTTTTCAGTGGCATAAATACCAAGGATAAGATGGTAATTTTGTAAAAATATCTAATGACAATTCGCGATTAATTTGATAAAATGTCAGCATGGCAGTGAAAAATCTGTGAGAAGAAAATATGGAGGGTAACAAAATGGCAGAATTATCAATGCAGCATATTTACAAGAGATATCCGAACGGATTCGAGGCAGTGAAGGATTTTAACCTCGAAGTAGCCGACAAAGAGTTCATCATCTTCGTAGGACCTTCTGGTTGCGGTAAGTCGACAACACTTCGTATGATCGCCGGCCTGGAAGAGATTTCCGAAGGTGATTTCTACATCGACGGAAAGCGCATGAACGATGTAGAGCCGAAGGACAGAGATATCGCAATGGTATTCCAGAGTTACGCTTTGTATCCGCATATGACGGTTGCTGATAACATGGGATTTGCTCTTAAGTTAAGAAAGATGCCGAAGGACGAGATCGACAAGAAGGTTCGCGAGGCAGCGAAGATCCTTGATCTGGAGAAACTGTTAGACCGTAAGCCGAAGGCTCTTTCCGGTGGACAGAGACAGCGTGTTGCCATGGGTCGTGCTATCGTGCGTGAGCCGAAAGTATTCCTTATGGATGAGCCGCTTTCCAACCTGGATGCCAAGCTGAGAGTTCAGATGCGTACTGAGATTTCCACACTGCATCAGAGACTGGGCGCTACCATCATCTATGTAACACATGACCAGACAGAGGCTATGACGCTGGGTACCAGAATCGTTGTTCTGAAAGACGGTGTCATCATGCAGGTAGATTCTCCGAAGAAACTGTATGACGAGCCGGATAATCTGTTCGTAGCAGGATTTATCGGATCCCCGCAGATGAACTTCATGGATGCTGTTGTGAAAGTCAGCGGAGATAAAGTTACCATTTCTGCCAATGGATATACATATGTGATGCCGGAGAACAAGGCGAAAGCTTTAAAAGACGGCGGCTATGATGGAAAGACAGTTGTCTTCGGTATCCGTCCGGATGATATGGATGACTTCCCTGCTTTTGTTGAGAAGAACAAAGATTATCAGATTGAAGCGGATGTTACAGGCTATGAGCTTCTCGGTTCTGAGGTTATGCTGTACTACACCTCCAATGGCGTTACGATGTCTGCAAAGGTAGATGCAACTACACCGGCCCGCTATGGCGATAAGGTACATATTGCATTTGATGTTAACAAAGGACATCTCTTTGATAAAGAGACAGAGCAGGCGATTTCTCACTAAGAAGAATTTTTGATGGACTGGGTACGGTCTCCGTACCCAGTCTTTTGCTTTACAATGAAACTCAGCGAAGAATCGCCATGGGCGATATCTGAGCGCTAAGTTTCATGTATACAGCGGCGCTTAGCAAGCCCTGGCCACGGGCGTCGGGCGAGCTTAGCATAGTCGTTTACTACAGGGAAAATCCTGCAGTGTGAAAGTGGCAGTGCCAGTACAGCTATTTGATGAACGTTGTACTGATTTAAGGAGGATATTTATGGAATATATAGTTTCGGCAAAACGAGTCGAGAGAATTCTGGGAGATATGAGGGAGGCGTCTAAGCGGGAGTATCTCCTTTTTTCTGTAGATGGGGAATTGATAGCGGGAACTGTATCAGCGGAGGAGACGTCGGAAACGATTGTACCGTTTGCTTCCTCTCTGGCAGAGACGCAGGTGCAGCAGGGATGGATTTATTTCCGGGTAGAACTGCAGGGTGAGACAAAGTTCGTCCTTTTGTGCAGCAGAGGGTCGGAGACGGATCAATCTTATGTGATCGGAAAGATGGCTCTGTGTCATGTGCGGAATTATATGCTTTCTCTGCAGGAACCGGAGAATAGAATCAATGCGCTGCGGCAGATCATAAACGGGGAGATTCCGCGGGAAAAAGTGGCGGAAAAATGCCACCAGCTTCAGCTGAAGCCCGGAAAATATGTTTTATATGTAATCCATACGAAAAGTGAAGCGGATTCCGTCATGCTCGAGACTTTGAAAAATCTTTTCGTGAACAGTTATCAGGATTTTATGGTGGAGATGGATGGAACCAAGACAATCTTGATTAAAAATGCGGTGGATATACCGGGGGAGAACTATGAACAGTATGCCCGTGCTATTGTGGACAATATGCAGTCGGAGGCGATGATCAATGTATGGGTTGGGTACGGCGACCCGGTGGAATCATTCGAACAGATGCATCGTGCATATAAGCATGCCGGCACAGCCCTGGATATCGGAATTGTTTATTATGGGACGGAGCGGGTGTTTTATTATCAGAAGCTCGGGATTGGCCGTCTGATTTATAAGCTTCCGGCGGATTTGTGCGAGATGTTCCTGAAGGAAGTGCTTGGGGAAAATATGGAGCTTGATCTTGATGAGGAGACACTGGCAACCATCAATAAGCTTTTTGAGAATAATCTGAATATTTCCGAGACGGCCCGTCAGCTCTATATTCACAGAAATACGCTGGTTTACCGCCTGGAGAGAATAGAAAAGAAACTTGGACTGGACATCAGATCATTTGAGGACGCCATGCTGTTTAAAATCGCGATGATGGTTCGCGCCCATCTGGATGAGTTAAACGTTGTAAAATGAATCAAATGATGATATACTGAGCGTAGGCAACGAGCCGTGCAAAATAAACAGGAGGAATTTGCAATGGATCTGATCAGCGGCCTGCAGGCTATGTTTGGCGGAGAATCGTCCTTGACAAGGCAGAGAAGTGAACAGAAAAGCGCTGCGTCACATCGTCAGGAAAGTGATCTGCAAAAAAAGTATAATGCGATGAAAGAGCAGCTGGATTCAGCTCGGGAGCATATTGTTCAACTGGAAAAACAGATTGAGAGGATGAAAAAGGAGACTACAAAAGTGGAGCAGAGTTTAGATTCCAGAAGAGATGATATAGATCAGCTGATTACGGGAGTGACGGTTCAGATTCAGGAGATGATCAGTACTCTTGAGAAGCAGATGGAACAGTTGGAGGTAAAGACTGACCGCCAACTGTTCCATCTGGATGAGGGGACGCAGAAACAGATTCAGGAGATGAGCAATTCCGCCGCGCAGATCCGTGTGATTTCAGATGCGGTTCAGCCGCTTCCTCAGATGAAAGAGTCACTGGATCAGCTGGGGGAGATGAAAGAATCTGTTCAGGAGATTGGTGCAATCAGGGAGTCTTTGCAGCAGGTTGACGAGATCAGGGAATCCCTGCAGCAGATTGATGAGATCCGGGCTATGTTGGAACAGCTCGGCCAGCAGAAGATTTCCGTGGAAGAAATCAATGAAAAAACGGAATGCCTCCGAATCGATATCGTTTCGAAAGTCCATTCTGAGAATGTACAGTGTTACCGCAATATGAAAAGCCTTGTGACAGATCTTGAGGTAAAGCTGGAAGAGTTAGAACTGGATGACAAGAGCGTAACGAAAATCAATAAATCCTTTAAAGGTCTGAAGTTTTTTTCGTTTTTCAGTTTCTTAAGTTTTCTGGTTATGGTGTTTTTCTTCCTTTACTTTGTGCTCGGTATAAAGTTCTTCTGACAGCGGAGGCGAGCAGCGGGGAGTAAGCAACAGGGAGTGGGTGACTCTCTGTACAGGAAAGTGCTGTATATGAAATAGAAATGGCTGAGTTGTAGTCGTCGGTCAGTATCTATATAGAGATAAGGGGAATATGTTTTATGGGATTAGAGGAGACGAGAAAAGTCTGGGTAGTCGGACATAAGAATCCGGACACAGACTCGGTTTGTTCTGCCATCGCTTATGCGTATTTAAAGAATCAGACTTCCGAGGGGGAGGAGTATGAACCGAAGCGGGCAGGAGAACTGAACGAAGAGACAAAGTATGTATTGAAAGTTTTTGGCGCGGAAGTTCCCGCTCTGATTCAGGATGTGGGCGCGCAGGTAAAAGATATTGAGATTCGCCGGACGCCGGGGGTCAGCGACCAGCTTTCCCTGAAGCGGGCGTGGGAGATGATGAAGGACATGAATGTGCCGACGCTCCCGATCACAGACGGAGAGGGGTACCTGGCAGGTCTGATTACGACCCAGGACATTACAACCTCTTATATGGATATTTATGACAATTATATATTATCCAGAGCGCAGACACAGTACAAAAATATTCTGGATACGCTGGATGGTACACTTTTGTACGGCAACGCGGAGGCCTGCTTTACCGAGGGAAAGGTGATGGTCGGCTCTGCAAACCCGGAGATTATGGAGGAGTATATTGACGATCATGATCTTGTGATCATGGGAAACCGCTATGAGGCTCAGATCTGTGCGCTGGAAGCCAATGCTGACTGCATTATTGTAGCGGGGGCACCGAAAATTTCCAGAACAATTGTTAAGATGGCGTCTGAGCGAAACTGTACGCTGATCACGACGCCATATGATACCTATACGACCGCCCGCCTGATCAATCAGAGCATGCCGATCCGGTATTTTATGCGCCATAACCGTCTGACGACCTTTGAGTTGGAGGAGTTCGTGGAAGGTGTCCGCGATATTATGTCAAAAGAACGGCATCGTTATTTCCCCATCCTGGATGAGAGCAGCAAATATGTGGGAATGATTTCCCGCAGAAATCTCCTGAACATGAAAAAAAAGCAGCTGATTCTGGTGGATCACAATGAGAAGACGCAGGCTGCGGACGGGATTGACGGGGCTGATATTCTGGAAATTATTGACCACCACAGGATCGGAAGCCTGGAGACAATCTCTCCGGTGTTTTTCCGCAACCAGCCGGTGGGATGTACTGCGACAATCATATATCAGATGTTTCAGGAACAGGGTGTGGAAATGCCGGAAAAAATTGCCGGCCTTCTGTGCTCCGCAATTCTCTCCGACACGCTGATGTACCGTTCCCCGACCTGTACGCCGATGGATCAGATTGCGGCGGAGGCGCTGGCACAGAAAGCCGGCATCCGTACGGAAGATCACGCGCGGGCTATGTTCCAGGCGGGCAGCGATTTCGGAAACAAGACGCCTGCGGAAATCTGCTATCAGGATTTTAAGGTATTCAGCCAAAATGATATCAATTTTGGTGTGGGACAGATCAGCGCTATGACTCAGGAGGAACTGGATCAGGTGAAAGAGATTCTTCTTCCGTATCTGGATGAGGTTCTGAAAGAGAAAACGATATCCATGGTATTTGTTATGCTGACGAATATCATTGATGAGACGACTTATCTGATCTGTGGCGGTGAGAACGCGGATGCGCTGATGGAACAGGCTTATGGGACGCAGAAAGAGAATGATGTATATGTGCTGGAGCGTGTGGTATCCCGGAAAAAGCAGCTGATCCCGGTGCTTATGACTGCTCTGCAGGAATTCAACGCCTGACATTCTGATGATACAGGAGCTAAAGGGGTATGGATGGAGCCCGATCCGGAGTAAGATGCAGATTTCATCGTAAGGTAAGGAGTTTTTCTCAGAATGTATGGTGATATCAAAGAGAATATATGAGGTAGAATATGGCGAGAGAATATTGGAAGCCGGGAAACATGCTTTACCCGGTGCCGGCAGTGATGGTGAGCTGCCAGCGCTCCGGGGAGAAGCCGAATATCATCACCATTGCCTGGGCGGGTACGGTTTGTTCTGATCCGGCGATGATATCGATATCTGTGCGAAAAGAGCGCTACTCCTATGATATCATTTGTGAGACCGGTGAGTTTGTGGTTAATCTGAATACAAAGGAACTGACTTACGCCACGGATTACTGCGGTGTGAAATCGGGGCGGGATGTGGATAAATTTGCTGCGTTGCACTTGACACCATCTGTGTCAAAGACGGTTGCAGCGCCCGGAATTGCGGAGAGTCCGGTGAGTCTGGAGTGTAAGGTTACGCAGAAGATCGAGCTAGGCAGCCACGTAATGTTTCTGGCGGAGGTGACGGCCGTGTCAGTAGATCCCGCTTATATGGATGAAAAAGGCAAATTTCACCTGAATGATCTCGGTCTGGTGGCCTATTCCCACGGGGAATATTTTGAACTTGGAGAGAAAATCGGAAAATTCGGCTACAGTGTGCAGAAGAAAAAGTGAGCAAAGAGATATATGAAACAGGAAGGAGTATCATATGAAAGTAAATGTAAGAGGAAAAGGTGCAAACATCGGCGTGACAGACAGTATTCAGACTTCCGTAGACAAAGTGGTGAAAAAGCTGGACAAGTATGTCTCGGAGAATGCGGAGCTGTCGGTTGTGATCAGTGTGGCGGGCAATCTGCATACGGCAGAGTTTTCACTCAGTGATAACGGTGTATTTACACGGGTGGAGGAATCCGGGATGGATATGTACAATGTGATCCATGACGCCGGTGAGATGATGGAGCGCAAAATCCGCAAATATAAAGAAAAGCTGACGGCAAAGTATGCGGGCCGTCCTACGAATCATGCGGTGGCACAGCGGATCGGCGATGTTGTCGGTGAGGCGGAAAAATCGACAGAATCCGCGGAGAATGCGGAAATCCGGCGCGTGAAGCGTTTTGATATCAAGCCGATGTTCCCGGAGGACGCAGTGCTGGAGATGGAGATGGTCGGACATGATTTTTTCGTGTTCCAGAATGCTGAGGAGCACTGCCAGGTAAATGTGATTTATAAGCGCAAAAACGGCGGATATGGCTTGATACAGCCGACTTATGAATAATTTTCAGGTAAATATGTGAGATACTTTTTATGGTACAAGAACAAAGAATTCCCCGGAAAAATGTTCTCCGGGACCTGGCAATGCAGATCCCGGAGATGTCATAGGGGAGGATAAGTTAATAGAAAGACGGTTTTCGGGGGTTTTTGAGAACCGTCTTACTGTTTTTATTATGAACGGATTCTGAAAAAGTATTCAAAGGAAATTGAAAAATATAGGAAAGTGATGTATACTATCGCTATTCAATGAAATAAAAAGGTGGTATAGAATATGGGATTATTACAGGATTGGCAGAAAATAGCCTACAATAATAAGGCGGATCAGGGCGAACTGCAGAAGTTCTGGAACCGTTATTTTCTTCTGGAGAAAGGTGTCTATGAGCAGCTTCTGACGAACCCGGATGAAGCGGTGGAGGGCACGGTGAAGGAGCTTGCCAAAAAGTATGATCTGGAAGTTATGGCGATGGTCGGGTTTCTGGACGGCATTCAGGAGAGTCTGGTCACGCCGAATGATCTGGAGGATCTGACGGAAGATTCACAGGTAAGTCTTGTGTTTGACAAGGAAAAGCTGTATAAAAATATGGTGGATGCGAAGGCAGAGTGGCTCTATGAGCTGCCGCAGTGGAAGGAGATTTTTTCAGAGGAGAAGTTAAAAGAACTTTATCTGGAGCAGAAGAAATCCGGTACGGTTGTGAAGCCGGAGAAGATTTACCCCAACGATCCCTGCCCCTGCGGAAGCGGAAAGAAGTACAAAAAGTGCTGCGGACGCGGAAAGTAAGGAATGGTGAAACGTTATTCTTTCGCGGTTTCTAAACACAGATGAGGTATATGATACTGCTATGGATGTGCGGGAGCGGACTTGTGATTCGCGATTACGAATGCATCTATGAAGAAAAATTGAAGTTATGAATCAGACAGGAAAGAGGAGAGAGACGATGAAGATTACGTTGAAGGACGGCTCATCGAAGGAATATGAGCAGAATATGAGCGTGTATGAAATCGCGCGGGATATCAGTGAGGGCCTGGCGCGGGCAGCCTGCGCCGGTGAGGTAAATGGAGAAGTAGTAGATCTGCGGACTGTGATCACGGAGGACTGCAGCTTAAATATTCTCACTGCCAATGATCCGGCAGGACTTGCCACGATCCGTCACACGACATCGCATGTTCTGGCGGAAGCGGTAAAACGGCTTTTCCCCAACGTGAAGCTTGCCATCGGCCCCTCCATTGACACCGGATATTATTATGACTTTGAGGCGGAGCCTTTTTCCAGGGAGGATCTGGATAATATTGAGAAAGAGATGAAAAAGATCATCAAAGAAGGGCATGCGCTAGAGAGGTTTACGCTGCCCAGAGATGAAGCCATCCGTTTCATGCAGGAGAGGGAAGAGCCGTACAAGGTGGAACTGATCGAGGATCTGCCGGAGGATGCAGAGATTTCTTTCTATGATCAGGGAGGCTTTGTGGATCTGTGTGCGGGGCCGCATCTGATGTCCACAAAGGGAATCAAAGCGTTTAAGCTGACTTCTTCTTCCATGGCATATTGGAGAGGCGACAGCAACCGGGCGCAGCTGCAGAGAATCTACGGCACGGCTTTCCAGAAGAAGGACGAGCTGAAAGAGTATCTGGCGTATCTGGCGGACATCAAGAACCGCGATCACAACCGCCTGGGGCGGGAGATGGAGCTGTTTACCACGGTGGATGTCATCGGGCAGGGACTTCCCCTGCTGATGCCGAAAGGCACAAAGATGATCATGAAGCTGCAGCGGTGGATTGAGGATCTGGAGGACAACGAGTGGGGCTATATCCGCACAAAGACGCCTCTGATGGCCAAGAGTGACCTGTACAAGATTTCCGGTCACTGGGATCACTACAAAGAGGGTATGTTTGTCCTGGGCGATGAGGAAAAGGATAAGGAAGTCTATGCGCTTCGCCCTATGACCTGCCCGTTCCAGTATTTTGTGTATAAAGCGACACAGAAATCTTACCGTGATCTGCCTTGCCGCTACGGCGAGACTTCCACACTGTTCCGAAATGAGGATTCCGGTGAGATGCATGGCCTGACCCGTGTGCGCCAGTTTACGATCTCCGAGGGACATCTGATTGTCCGTCCGGACCAGATGGTGGAGGAGTTTAAGGGATGTCTGACTCTGGCAAAGCATTGTCTGACGACTCTGGGACTCCAGGACGATGTGACCTATCATTTATCAAAGTGGGATCCGGCAAATCCGGACAAGTATATCGGTACCGCTGAGGTCTGGAACCAGACAGAGCAGCATATCCGTGATGTACTGACGGAGCTGGAGGTTCCGTTTGTGGAGGATGTCGGAGAGGCTGCGTTCTACGGACCGAAGGTTGATATCAACGCGAAGAATGTCTACGGCAAGGAAGATACCATGATCACCATTCAGTGGGATGAGCTGCAGGCGGATCAGTTTGATATGTATTATATTGACCAGAATGGAGATAAAGTCCGTCCGTTTATTATTCACCGGACATCCATCGGCTGTTATGAGCGGACCCTGGCCTGGCTGATTGAGAAATATGCGGGCAAGTTCCCGACCTGGCTCTGCCCGGAGCAGGTGCGTGTGCTGCCGATCTCTGAAAAGTATGTGGATTACGCGGAAAAGGTGCGCGCCGAACTCGCGAAAAACGGCGTCGACGTCACGGTGGACAGCCGCGCGGAGAAGATCGGTTACAAGATCCGTGATGCGCGCATGGCGCGTCTGCCCTACATGCTGGTCGTAGGCCAGAACGAGGAGGCGGATGGAACCGTGTCCGTTCGCAGCCGGTTCGCGGGCGATGAGGGCGTCAAGCCTTTGAGTGAGTTTATCGATGCAATCTGCAGGGAAATCCGAACGAAGGAGATTCGGGAGGAGGTTCCGCAGGAGTAAACCGGTGCTGCATGGAATAAAGCTTAGAAACTGTGAAGATTAATTCTTTAGAAGTTCCTTATTATTTTAAATGTTAGAGGCTCCCTTTTTCAGGGAGCCTTGTTACTTTTCGGATGTTTACAAAATATCTTTTTTGGGTGCGGTACGGATGAAAAAAGCAGGAAAGTGAAATCGTCCGTAGGAATGGCAGGCATATACGGACGAAGCGGGAAGAAATTGT
>JAJQAD010000179.1 GCA_021204005.1 Clostridiales bacterium | reverse complement strand
CCACGATATTGACGATGCAATCCGGGCGCATGTGATGCAGGAGGAAGATATTCCGGCGGAGCTTCGAAAAACGCTGGGATTTCCCACGCGGGAGCGCTTAAATACGCTGATTCACGATATTATCATCAACAGCCAGCACCAGAACGCCATCCGCATGTCGGAGGAAGTGGAAGCTGCCCTCAGCGAACTGCGCAAATTTATGTTTGCGCATGTTTACACCAACCCGGTGGCCAAGGGCGAGGAGCAGCGGGCGGAGGACCTGTTGGAGCGGCTGTTTGAATACTATATGGAGCATCCGGAGGAAATTTCCCAAACCAACTACCGCATGCTGGAGCAGGGCGAGCCGAAAGACCGGATCATCTGCGACTACATCGCCGGCATGAGCGACCAGTTTGCGGTCGCGAAGTTCAACGAAATATTTGTGCCTAAACAGTGGCAAGTGTACTAAGGAAAGGAGGCACCATGCCATTCTATTCCGATGAGCTTATTGAGGAGGTCCGCTCCCGCAATGACATTGTAGACGTGATCTCCGGCTATGTGCGGTTACAAAAAAAGGGCAGTACCTGGTTCGGGCTCTGTCCCTTTCATAATGAAAAAACGCCTTCCTTTTCCGTGTCTCCGAATAAGCAGATGTACTACTGCTTCGGATGCGGCGCCGGCGGCAACGTGCTCACTTTTCTGATGCAGTATGAGAATTTTACGTTTCAGGAGGCGATGCAGAGCCTGGCGGACCGGGCGGGCATCACGCTGCCGAAGCAGGAGATGAGCGCGGCGCAGAAGCGAGAGTCGGACCGCCGCAGTAAGATCCTGGAGATCAATAAGGTGGCGGCGGAGTATTTTTACCGTCTGCTGCGGAGTCCGCAGGGGAAGCACGCGCTGGAGTATTTTCAGAAGCGGAAGCTGACGGCTGCGACCATGCAGCATTTTGGCCTTGGTTATTCCAATAAATACAGGGATGATCTGTATCAGTACCTGAAAAAAAGGGGATACCCGGATGAACTTTTAAAAGACAGCGGCCTTGTCCGCATTGATGAGGCGAGGGGCGGAGGAGACAAGTTCTGGAACCGGGCGATGTTCCCGATCATGGACGCGAATAATCGCGTGATTGGGTTTGGCGGGCGCGTCATGGGCGAGGGAGAACCCAAGTATCTCAACTCCCCGGAGACCATTGTCTTTGATAAGAGCCGCAACCTTTACGGATTGAATTTTGCCAGGTCTTCGCGGCGTCAGGGGATTCTTCTCTGCGAGGGGTATATGGATGTCATTGCCCTCCACCAGGCAGGGTTTGACAATGCGGTGGCGTCGCTTGGCACGGCACTGACTTCCGGACATGCCAGTCTGCTGAAGCGCTACACGAAGGAAGTGTATCTGACCTTTGACAGTGACGGGGCGGGAATCCGGGCGGCGCTTCGGGCAATCCCGATTCTGAAGGAGGCCGGGATCACCGCGAAGGTGATCAATATGAAGCCGTATAAGGATCCGGACGAGTTTATTAAAGCGCTCGGCGCGGAGGCCTACCAGGAGAGGATTGACGCCGCGGAGAACAGCTTCCTCTTTGAGATTCGTATGTTGGAGCGGGATTATGATCTCTCTGATCCGGAGAGCAAGACCGCGTTTTTCCGCAAAGTGTCAGAGCGGCTGTTGGAATTCAGTGAGACGCTGGAGAGGGAGAATTATATTGAGGCGGTAACGCGGCGCTATCAGATTGGATTTGAGCAGCTGCGCTCCATGGTTAACCATGCGGGGGCGCGCGGCGGCATAGCGGCGGAGCGAAAACCGCTGAAGTCCGGCGTTCATGAGAATAAGAAAAAAGAGGATGGCATGAAAAAATCCCAGCGTCTGCTGCTGACCTGGCTGATCGAGGATCCTGCTTTGTTTGAACGGCTCGGGGATCTGATCGGACCGGAGGATTTTACCGAGGAGATTTACCGTCAGGTGGCTGAGATTGTATATGTACAGCACGCGGAAGGCAGCGTAAATCCGGCGCGGATCATCAGCATGTTCCCGGAGGAGGAGCAGCAGCGGGAGGCGGCGGCGCTGTTTAACGCAAGGATTGAATCGCTGGATAAAAAACAGGACAGGGAGAAAGCGCTGAATGAGACGGTGCGGCGAGTGAAACAAAACAGTATTGCATACCGCTCCAGACATCTGGATCCTACGGATATTGCGGGGCTGCAGAAGCTAGTCGAGGACAGGAAAAGACTGGCAAAACTGCATATTTCTATAGATTAGGGAAACAATGATACTATTCTGGTTTCAATTTTATTGGAAGGATGAACACAATGGCAGAAAAAGACACGCAGAAGATGAAAGAAAGCACAGAGAATAAGATGGAACAGCTCCAGAAAAAGCTTCCGGAGCTGCTGGAGCTTGCGAAGAAAAAGAAAAATATGCTGGAGTACCAGGAGGTCAGCGATTTTTTCAAGGATCTGGACCTGAATCCCGATCAGATTGACCGCATTCTGGATTATCTGGAGGCGCATCACGTGGATGTCCTGCGCATGGCGGAGGACGACGACGATATCCTGATTGACGATGAGGATAACGAGCTGGATGTGGAGGTGGAGAAGATTGATCTGTCGGTGCCCGACGGCGTCAGCCTCGAGGATCCGGTGCGCATGTACTTAAAAGAGATCGGCAAAGTTCCGCTGCTGACGGCGGAGGAGGAGATTGCTCTGGCGAAAGAGATGGAAGCGGGTGCGGTTGCCAAGGAGAAAATCGAGATTCTGACAGAGCGATTAAAGACAGCAGAAGATGAGGAAAAAGCGGAACTGGAAGATGAAGTCCGTATCCAGAAAATAATCGAGGAACAGGGCGCCGATGCCAAAAAGCGTCTGGCGGAAGCGAATCTTCGTCTTGTGGTCAGTATTGCGAAGCGCTATGTGGGCCGCGGCATGCTTTTTCTGGATCTGATCCAGGAGGGAAACCTGGGGCTGATCAAGGCGGTCGAAAAGTTTGATTACAGAAAAGGATATAAATTCAGCACATACGCGACCTGGTGGATCCGCCAGGCCATCACGAGGGCGATCGCGGACCAGGCCAGAACCATCCGGATTCCGGTGCATATGGTGGAAACGATCAACAAGCTGATCCGCGTGTCCCGTCAGCTGCTGCAGGAGCTCGGGCGGGAGCCGACACCGGAGGAAATCGCGGAGGAGATGAATATGCCCCCGGAGCGTGTGCGTGAGATCCTGAAGATTTCTCAGGAGCCGGTTTCCCTGGAGACACCGATCGGTGAGGAGGAGGACAGCCATTTAGGCGATTTCCTCCCGGATGATAATGTCCCGGTTCCGGCGGATGCCGCCGCATTTACGCTGTTAAAAGAGCAGCTGGTTGAGGTTCTTGGCACGCTGACTGAGCGGGAACAGAAGGTCCTGCGCCTGCGCTTTGGCCTGGACGACGGGCGTGCGCGCACACTGGAGGAAGTGGGCAAAGAGTTTAATGTCACCCGTGAGCGTATCCGTCAGATCGAGGCGAAGGCGATTAGGAAGCTGCGCCATCCGAGCCGCAGCAGAAAGCTGAAGGATTATCTGGATTAAATGAATATTATGAAACAGGATACAAGATTGTCCGCCCGCATGTCTGCACTGGCGGACATGGTGACTCCGGGAAACCGCCTGGCGGATGTGGGCTGTGATCACGGATACATACCCATATATCTTTGTCAGACGGACAGGATTCCGTCGGCGATCGCTATGGACATTAATGAGGGACCGCTGGAGCGGGCGCGAGAGCATATTGAGGAGTGCGGGCTGTCGGACCGTATACAGACCCGGCTGTCTGACGGTCTGGAAAAACTGGGCGGGGACGAGGCGGATACCGTTCTCATTGCCGGTATGGGCGGCTGCCTGATGTGCCGTATTCTCATTTGTACAGAAAACAACAGAATACCGGCAAGCGTTACTGAGCTCATCCTGCAGCCGCAGTCTGATATCGCTTCTGTGCGCAGATGCATCCGGGAGATTGGATTCTGTATTGTTGACGAGGATATGGTCGAGGAAGACGGAAAGTTTTATCCAATGATGAGAGCGGAAAAAATTTCCGATGGTGGTGAAGAAAATCTTTTTGTTAATTGGAAAAATAAGAGCATGATTAATTTTGCCGGAGTGCATCCCGGCATTCCGGCAGAGGAGCTTGCGGATGCTTTCGGCCCGGTTCTTCTCAGCAAACGTCATCCCGTCCTGAAGCGGTGGCTGGAAAAGGAATTGTTCACGACGAATCAGATCCTGAAACAGCTGGAAGATGCGCAGCCGGCCCGGGGAAATACAGGGAATTCCCCGGCGGATGCATTGTCGCCGGCCCGGGATCGGAAAAATAAGGTGACGGAACGCTTTCGGGAGCTTTTGCATAAAAAAGAACTGATAGCTGCGGCACTTTCCTATTATGATGATACCAGGGTCAAAAGGTCATGAATGGAGCGCTTGCAAAGGAGGTTTGTAATGCCTGCTTTAACAATCAAAAATAAGATATATCATTATCCGGAAGGCACTCTTTTTTTGGATATCGCGAGAGAATTCCAGACGAATTATCCAGACGATATTATTCTGGTACGGTATCAGAATAATCTGAGGGAACTGTTCAAGAAAGTTGAGGGCGATGGGGAACTGGAGTTTGTTACGACAGCGGAGAAATCCGGGCGGAATACATATCGGAGAACCGTGACTCTGATCATGGAAGCGGCCGCTTATGAACTGTACGCCGCCGGGCAGATTCGTGTCATCGTGCAGCATTCTCTCGGTCAGGGCTATTACTGTGAATTTCGCGACGGCGACCATTTTCTGCCTGCGGATGACGCCCGCATTCTGGAATTAAAGGAAAAGATGCAGGAGCTGGTGCAAAGAGATTTGCCTGTAACCAAACATTCCGTGAGGACACAGGAGGCAATCCGCTATTTCCACAGCTGCGGGCGGGATGACAAGGCAGGACTGTTCCGTTATCGCCGCCAGTCCAGAGTGAACATTTATGACCTGAACGGATACTATGACTATTATTATGGATATATGGCTCCTTCTACCGGATATGGCGGGCAGTTTGACCTGATCCCATATCAGAAAGGGTTTATGCTGATGTTTCCAGACCGGGACACCCATGCGGTGGCAGAGTTTCGCTCTATGGATAAGCTGTTTCGGATCATGGATGATTCTGCGGCATGGGGAGAGAGCATGGGAGTCCGCACGATCAGTGAGCTGAATGATGCGATCACTGCGGGCAGGATACAGGAACTGATTCTGGTGCAGGAGTCCTGGATGGAGCAGAAAATCGGGGACATTGCGGAGGAAATCGCGGGAGATCTGCGAAAAAAAGTAGTGCTGATCGCGGGACCGTCCTCCTCCGGAAAGACAACTTTCTCCCATCGCCTGTCTATCCGGTTGACGGCACATGGGCTTCGTCCGCATCCGATCTCTCTGGACGATTTTTATGTCAACCGGGAAGATACCCCGCTGGATGAAAATGGCGAGTATGATTTCGAATGCCTGGAGGCCATCGACATTCCGTTGCTGAACCGGTGTCTGAGTGATCTTTTGGAGGGAAAGGAAGTAACGCTTCCCGTATTCAATTTCCGCACCGGGCTTCGGGAATACCGGCCGCAGCCATTAAAGATACAGGACGGCGATGTGCTGGTCATTGAGGGGATTCACGGACTGAATGGAAAACTGACTGCCGGTCTTCCCAGAGAGTGCAAGTTTAAGATTTATATCAGCGCTCTGACACAGTTAAATATTGATTCGCAGAACAATCTTTCCACGACTGACACGCGGCTTTTCCGCCGCATGGTGCGGGATGCCAGAACGCGGAACACGAACGTCCGGCAGACGCTGGCCCGGTGGCCTTCGGTGCGCCGCGGGGAGGAGAAGAATATTTTTCCCTTCCAGGAGGAGGCGGACGTCATGTTCAATACGGCGCTGATCTATGAACTGGCGGTTCTGAAGTGCTATGTAGAGCCGATGTTGTTTTCTGTGGAGCCGGGCTGTCCGGAGTATGAGGAGGCGAAGCGTCTGCTGAAGATTCTGGATTATGTACTGCCGGTTCCGGGAGATTACATCGGTCATAATTCAATTCTGCGGGAATTTATGGGCGGCGGATGTTTTCACATATAAAATGTGTTTTTGTTTCATAGGAAAACCAACATGATGGTATTTTACAAAAACAAGGTCTTTCCTGTGAAATAAATAACTTGTATTTAAGGTCAGTATCGTATTATAATAGAAAACCGATGAGTAAGACATGTGATCGCGGCTGCAGGTGCCGAAAGGCCGCAGACGAGGAAAGTCCGGGCTTCACAGGGCAGGATGCCGGATAACGTCCGGCGGAGGCGA
>JAJQAD010000114.1 GCA_021204005.1 Clostridiales bacterium | reverse complement strand
TAATCTCCATTCCGCCGCCCTTCAGTTGACGGCACAAATAGTGATAAAAGAACTACTTTCTTTCACACCATCCCTTCCGGCTCCATACCATTTATCCGGATTAAAAAGCAACTTCCCACGGCCGTTCCAGCAATGCAACCGTCACACCACCGCCGACCGTTTTCCGACACAGGAAACGCGCTTTTTTCTGTTCTTCTTTGTTCAACACAGCCATCGCTGCCCGCTCGCAGACATTGTCCACACCGGTAACGCTGCTGACAAATCCGGAGCTGCTGTATTCTCCGGGGACCGCCCGCAGTTCTTCTGCAGAAAAAGTTACGAAAGGAACTCCCAGCTCCGCTGCCAGCTCCAGCAATCCTGCTTCCCCGGATTTCAGATCTATGGAAGCGACCGCCGCTATGCTCTGCGGTACAATCCGCTGACTATTAAGAATATTGAACACAAAATTGTGAATCTCCCGCGCGGATTTTCCCTTTTTGCATCCGATTCCAAGCACGACGGCCCGGGGGACCAGATGAAGTATCGCGCAATCCCGGTTCAATCGCAGAGGTACGTCCGGCTGATCAGACAACTTCTCCGGCGCAGAAAACACTTTCGATAAATTTCGAGGCGGTTCTGATATGGATTCCGGCAAATTACGATGCGGTTCCGATACAGATACGGTTACAAGGCAGTCCGTAGCTACCGGAAGCGATGATATGTCTGCAGCAGATGAAATCTTCCCCAATTCGGATTGTCCCGCTATAGTTTCCACCCGCACAAGTTCAGGCGGAATCTTATCCGGCACGCGTCCTTCAGAATAGAAAGGGACAGCACAGCCGCCCACAATCCGCGCAGCCACTGCCTTTGCCGCTTTCAGATCAGTAATATACAAACCATTTTTCTGCGCCCAGACATCGATTGCCAGCTTCCCTCCGACATCGGAAGCCGTGGTAATCACCGGGTCAGCGCCCAGCGCCTTTGCCAGAAAAAGGGTCAGCTCATTCCCGCCGCCCAGATGTCCGGACAGCAGCGAGATCACGTGCTTCCCCCGCTCGTCCGCCACCAACACAGCCGGATCCTCTGCCTTGGAGACCAGAAACGGGGCAATCGTACGCACCGCAATTCCAGCCGCGCCCACAAAAATAAGCGCTGATGACTGCGCAAATACATCTGCGCACCAGTCATGCAGGGAGGTTGTAACAAAAACAGCATCCGATTTCCCGTTTATCCCGGGCGCACTCCCTTTTTTATATAAAGTGACACACAACTCAGGCTCACCATCTGCAATCTGGTTCTTTTTTTCCAGGAAAGCATCCCGCATTTTTTTTGCAATTTCAAATCCCCGTTCCGTAAAAAACAGAACCGACACCTGTTTTTTCATTTCAGACTTTCACACCTCACTGCGACACGCACCATGTTTTATCTCTGAAGCTTTTCCAGGAGCTCCTCCACCTCCCGCGTTCGGCCCAGTTCACCGTACACATTGGAAAAAACGATGGCTCCGATTTTCATTCTTCCCTGCGCGCGGCGATTCAGATTCTCATCAATCTTCCGAACAAGAATGTCCAGTGTCTCCCGCCACACATCCGTCTCCCGAAGAATCCGCAGTCCCTCGTCCGTGGTAACCGCACTCAGAATCTGCCGCGCACAATCGGCATCAGCTCCGGCCTGCAGTGCACAGGCCGCCAGAATTTCCATCCGCGCGTCCGCCTCCCGGGAGTGCGTGTTCATAATGCCGCCCGCAACTTTCACAAATTTCCCGATATGCGCGACAAAAAGAAGACCGGAGAGTCCCATATTGACAGCCAGATCGATCGTCTGTCCCACATAATTACTGCACTTGACAGCTTCCTCAGAACCAAACGGGAAATTACCCTCCAGATAATCAGCGCCATAATTTCCCGGCGTTACCAGAAGATATTTCTGTTTTTCAGATTTCTGCCGCATCTCCAGCTCAATGGTCGCCACCAGCGCCTGCTCACTCATGGGCTCCACAATCCCGCTGGTGCCCAGAATCGAGATGCCGCCCTCAATCCCCAGCCTGGGATTGAATGTCTTTTGCGCCAGCTCCCGGCCGCCCGGAACCGAGATTGTCACCTCCAGTCCCCCCGCGTATCCGTACTCTGCACAGACTGCGCCGGCTTCCCGGAGGATCATCTCCCGCGGCACTCTGTTGATCGCCGGGGCACCGACCGGCTGCTCCAGGCCGGGGAGTGTCACAGTGCCGACTCCCTCGCCGCCGCGGATGCTCACCGCGGCACAGTATTCACAGATATTCTGCTCTGACTTCTCGAATCGGAGCACTTCATTCTCTATATCCGTTTTTTGCTTCTCCTCACGTCCATCCAGATCACACCCGGTCTCCCAGCCGAACTGCTCCATCTGCCGCAGGCTTTCCTCCCTGCCGCACATGCGGACAGAAGCATAGACAAGCAGGCCATCCGTTACATCCGGATCGTCCCCGGCATCCTTCTGAATCGCGCAGCGCGCAGACGTCTCTGTCCGGCTCATGTCCAGCGGCTCTAAAAACAAAGTGATGCCCCCGGGAGTTGTCAGGCGCACCACATCCACCGCTTTCCGGGAAAACAACAGCCGCGCCGCCGCCTGCACTGCCGCCGCCGCGCAGCTCCCTGTCGTATACCCGTAGCGGAGTTTTTTATTTCCTTTTATAATATACTTATCATCCAGTCCATTTTTTACTATATTTCTCAGTTTACTATCCCTCACATAATAACTGCTGCCATTTACCTGTCCTTAAAACAGATATATTCTTTCCCGTAATTTCCCCACCAGGTGGTGCGCATCCTCTCACAACGATCCGATGCAGTAAAATAAATCGTGGAAAAAAGCATCTCCGACGCGTTCAGCCGCACGATGATTTTCAGCAGTTTTTCATCCAGCGGAAAAATAATCTCTTCCTCCTCGTCGCCCGGCAACGGAGAGATCAGTTCCAGATAACTGATCTCCTCCGGGGAGAGCAGTTCGTTCACCATCTCTCTGGCATCGAAATCCAGGCGAAAATAATAGAAATCCGCAAAGGCATGTTCCACACCGTACTCTTTACGCAGACTCTTAAAATGAGTGAGCGCCTTTTTTTCATCCATGACCAGCTTCACATCCGCATACTTCCGCAGACCGTCTGTAATTTTATCAAAGCAGATCGCTCCCTTTTCCCTCAACTGTTGTTTTGTCATGCCTTTTTCGCCTTTCCTGCCGTCAATACAACGATTTCCTGTGCAATATAATAAAAATTTTTAATATTTTTTGTCGAAAAGTATTCCCTTTCCCGAAAATCTGTTTTATATATATAAATATAAAAACGAAAGACAGGTATTTCCTATGAGCAACAAGAACAAGAAAACCAGCGATATTCTGCGAAACAACCTGATCGCCCTCCTCAATCAGGAGGACGCCGTTTCCATGCGCCAGCTGAGTCTGCGCATCGGCGCGTCCGACAGCTATGTCCAGAAGCTTCTGACTGACCAGTCCTCTCCCTCTCTGCAGAAAATCGATGCCATCAGCGACTTTTTCGGTCTCGACACCTGGACACTATTCTGCGACTACGAAGATTCCGCCGAGGAATCCCTGGAAATCCTGCAGCTGATCAACCAGCTTCCCCGCTCCATACGCCCTCATGTCCTGGAATATATGAAATTCCTGCTGAAGCAGAATGAAGATATTCAGGGAAAACTGGCCGGTGAGACAAATGTCCGGAAAAGGAGAAAATAGTTCAGGCAAGCGGCGAGCTGTATACTCCTGTATCCACCAGCTTCTGAAAGCTGTCTCTCACATACTGCTGATCCTCCGCGTAAGTGACGCCGAACCACTTATCCCGGGTTTCCAGCATTTCCACCGTGACAGCACCATCCCGAACCAGCGCATCAATAATCACGGGCAGGAGATATTCCGCAGTCGCCGCATCATCTCTCTGTAAAAACTGCACAAATCCTGCCTCCAGGATATCCAGAAACTCCGGCGTTAATCCCCACATATTCATGGAAACATGCGCATCGGCGTCCACTGCCCCTCCATCTTCCAGTCCCGCGCCGGCATCCGTCTTTATAATCCTGTAGGTCTCTTTCACCGTCTTCAGGTGATTTTCCTCATCCACCTCACAGATTCCCCTGGTCACGGAACCATTCTCGCTGAGTGTATTCTCCAGGATAAAACCTGCCATGCAGTATCTGTGCTGATCCCCGGCATGCGCCGCCAGGAAATCATGAATCCGCACAAAGGCTTCTTTTCCATAATAATCATCCGCGTTGATCACGCAAAACGGCTCCCGGATCAGCTCCTTTGCCGCCAGCACAGCCTGTCCGGTCCCCCACGGCTTTTTGCGGCCGTCCGGAACCGCAAACCCATCCGGCAGATCGGCAAGCTCCTGGAAAGCATATGCCACCTCGCAGTCTGTGGAGCGCGCGATGCGGTCGCCGATCGCATCCCTAAACGCCTCCTCGATATCCTTGCGGATAATAAAAACAATCTTGTCAAACCCCGCCTCAATCGCATCGTGAATTGAGTAGTCAATGATAAGCTCACCGCCGGGTCCCACCGGCGTCAGCTGCTTGATTCCTTTTCCAAAACGACTGCCAAGTCCGGCTGCCATAATAAGTAATGTAGTTTTCATATCTTCTCTCCAAGTGTTTATAGTATACTCAGGATAACAGAATCCCGTATGTTTTTCAACGGAAAATCCACTTATGTTTTGATTGTTATGCTTTCACCGTGTGATTTCATCGTATACTTTCATCGTTATGCCTTAATCAAACATCTCGCTCAGCATGCTGACCTTTGAAACACTATCCATTGCTTCCACGTTATTCATCAGAATCACATCGGATATTTTCTTCTCACTGACCAGTTCGTACACACTGTTATTATACCCGGAATATTTGTAGAAATATCTGTAATCTACAACATACACTTTATCATAGTGATCCACCAGAAACGGAACAAACGCATTTCCAAAGGACTCCTTGATTACCAGACAGGATGAGCCGTCATTCCGTTCAGGATTATCAATCACTTCATAAGGATTATCACCCGCAGCAAATGTGCTGTATTTCGTGGAGTTATCCCAGCCATCTACATCGTATATGATGTTCCAGTCATACTTTTCCCCTTCATTATCGTAAAAAACCATCTCATTCGTCGACGTCGGTATGTAGGCCAGGATCATATCCGGATTATTTTTTAAGGAAGCCGCCTGTCCGCTGCCGGCGTAAAAAGTGCCCAGAAAATCCGGGAATTCCACGGTTTCATACTCCTCGATGGGCGTGGCCGTGATCCCCTTTACAGAACAGAACTCTTCGTAAGCATAGTACGCTCCGAGCGCCGTCCAGTGATGATCGGTGCGGAAATAGATATACTCCGCATTATGCTTTTTCAGAGTATCAAAAATCTCCACCGTTTTCACTTTGCTGTTCGTAGTCTGTATCCCCTCATAAACATAATTGATCGCTGCACTCTGATCTGCCGAATTTAGTTTTTCCTGCATATCTTCGCTTAAAGTAACCCCGACTGAAGTCGGCACAAGAATCGTATAAACATCCGCCAGCCCATCCAGTTTCTTCTGCGCCTTGTCAATCATGGCCACATAGTCATTGGCGCCCTCCGTATTAAAATAGTAAACACTGAAAGCTGTATCCCCGGATATATAGACGTCCCCCGTAACCTCAGGCTCATCATAGATGGTGCCGTCTTCATATTCTTCCGCTTCAGCAGATTCTTCCATATTACTTCCATCCGCTCCGGCGGTCTCTTCCGTATTATTTCCATCCGCTTCGGCAGTCCCTTCCGTATTGCTTCTATCCGCGCCAACCTTCTCCGCCGTATTACCTTCTTCTGTATCCGCAATTTCCGCAGGGTTCTTCTCCTGTATCCCGGCATCAAAAGAATCCGGTATCTCATCTCCGCTCTGCCCCGTGGAGGCAACATACTGCTCCCCCTGAAAACCATACAATCCTTCCAGAGATGCATTTGCAGAAAGCAAAGCTTCGCGAAACGGAAATGTATCTGCATACCAGGTCGATATCTGGGAAAAATAGCTGCCGTCCAGAAACGACTCCACCGTAAACGGTGGAAATTTCTCAAGGGTACGGTTTTCCAGCACAGATTCTGAGGGACGCAGCGGAATCAGAAGTCCTGTCAGCGCAAATACAAACAAAATAATCAGAAATACAAAAATTCGCAATATATCCGTTATCTTCCTTGCATGTTTGTTTTTTGAGATTTTTCCTTTCTGCATTATTCTTCTTCTCACTTTCTATATACAAAGACGTTACAGGCAGCTAAAACTGAAAATAAAGAAACGGATTATAACTGTTTCCCACCAGCGCCAATGCAGAAAGTATCAGCAATCCTCCCGGCACAACAACCTCATACGCGT
>JAJQAD010000074.1:7685-30936 GCA_021204005.1 Clostridiales bacterium | reverse complement strand
ATTTCCACGCAGGCAATCAGCCATATGCTGGTTTTTCCGGACGGAGGAAACGGTGCAAAGTACATGGATACAGCGTTTATCGACGAGCAGGACGAGGAGAAACAGCGGGAGTGGCGCAAAGCCTATGATTACATTCTGCGTAAGGTGACCTGGCTGTATCACGGCAAGCCGCTTCTCTTAAAGAGCCCGGAAAATACCTGCCGTATCGCTGAGCTGAAGCGGTGCTATCCGAAGGCGAAGTTCATCAATATCTATCGTAATCCTTATAAAGTGATTATGTCTACCATCAATATGTTTACCAAGGAGATGGAGCTTCTCTCCCTGAACGAACCGGCTCCCCGGGAAGTGATCGAGGATCTTTCCATTGAGCTCTTTGAGCACATTTACAGGAAAGCGTTTGTGGAACTGGAAAACTTGCCGGAAGAGGATCGCATTGATATCAAATATGAGGATTTCTGCCGCGATCCGGAAGGGTATGTGAAGCAGATCTATACGCATCTTGGTCTCGGCGGATTTGAGGAAGCAAAACCATATTTTGAAAAATATCTCGAGAGTCAGAAGGATTATCAGAAGAATTCATTTTCTCTGGATCCTGTCCTGTGGGACAAGATCAACAGCAGGCTGGGATTTTATTTTGAACACTATGGCTATGAGATGATTACAGAATAAGAAAAATAGTTTGTGCCGGAATTCCGGCAGAACAGATTAAAAGAAATGGAGGTAATGCGAATGGCGTTAGATATGATTGATAAGATGGATAACGAGATGATCAGTCTCGAGGAGATGGGGGATCTTCGTGCAAATATGGCTCAGCTGGAGCAGGAACTTCTGAAGAATCACGGTATCGATCCGAACCTTTATATCGAGTACGATGTGAAAAGAGGTTTGCGTGACTCATCAGGTAAGGGTGTGCTGACGGGTCTTACCGAGATTTCCGATGTGTGCGCATACCAGTTGGTGCACGGGCGCAATATTCCGGCGGAAGGAAATCTGTATTATCAGGGGATTAATGTGACGGATATTGTGAACGGGCTGGGAAATCGCAAGTTTGGCTTTGAGGAGACAAGCTATCTGCTGCTGTTCGGCAAGCTGCCGAGTCAGGAAGAGATGGACATCTTTTTCCCTGTCATGTCGGAGATGGAGGAGCTGAGCAACCGGTTCGTCCGTGATGTCGTCATGAAAGCTTCCAACCAGAATATCATGAACGCTATGCAGCGGTGTGTGCTGACTCTGTATACGTATGATCAGAATCCGGAGGATATTTCAGCGGGAAATGTGCTGCGCCAGACCATGGAGCTGATCGCGAAGATGCCGCTGATCGCTATTTTTTCTTATCACGCGTATCGCCACTTCCGGAAAGGAGAGACTCTGTTTATCCGCAATCCGGAGCATGGGTTGTCCCTGGCGGAGAATTTCCTGCTGATGCTCCGACCCAACGGGAAATACACGGAACTGGAGGCTAAAGTGCTGGATGTGGCGCTGATTCTCCATGCGGAGCACGGCGGCGGCAATAACTCCACGTTTACTACGCATGTGGTGACTTCCACCGGCACGGATACCTATTCTTCTATTGCAGCGTCCCTCGGTTCTCTGAAGGGACCCCGTCACGGCGGCGCCAATCTGAAAGTGCAGCACATGTTCAAGGATATCATGGAGCATCTGGAGGACTGGACGGATGAAAAAGCGGTGGAAGCATATCTGAATAAAATCCTGGATAAGGAAGCGTTTGACCATTCCGGTTTAATCTATGGTATGGGACATGCAGTATATACTTTGTCAGATCCGCGTGAGGTCATTCTGAAAGAGTACGCGCGGAAACTGGCGGAGGAGAAGGATATGACAAAGGAGTTTGCTCTATATGACCTGGTGGAACGCCTAGCAGGCCGTCTGATTATGGAGCGGCGGAGCATGCAGAAAAATGTCTGCGCCAACGTGGATTTTTACAGTGGTTTCGTTTACAGTATGCTGGGCATTCCGGAAGAATTGTTCACCCCGCTGTTTGCCATTGCGCGTATGCCCGGGTGGAGCGCACACCGGCTGGAGGAGCTTTTGAATGCCAGCAAAATTATCCGTCCGGCGTATAAGTATGTCGGCGTGCATGAGAATTATGTGCCGGTTGACGAACGGTAGCAGGCAGCATTTCAGAAGAAGTTTGAGTAGAGAAGCTGTTCGGCTTGTAATACGACCAGAAATTATTTGGACAGTTTTGGATTAACCAGAAGGAGTATGATGAAAATGAGTGATTATAAAATCAATACAAAATGTGTACAGTCCGGATACCGTCCGGGCAACGGGGAGCCGCGGCAGATTCCGATCATCCAGTCGACGACCTTCCGCTATGATACCAGTGAGGCGATGGGGAAGCTGTTTGACCTGGAGGAGACCGGTTATTTTTATACCAGATTGCAGAATCCGACCAACGATATGGTCGCAGCCAAGATTGCGGATATGGAGGGCGGAACCGCGGGGATGCTGACATCCTCCGGACAGGCGGCGAACTTTTTTGCCCTCTTTAACATCTGCGAGTGCGGCAGCCACATCGTGGCGTCCTCTTCCATCTATGGCGGGACGTTCAACCTGCTCTCCGTCACCATGGCGAAGATGGGAATCGAGACGACGTTTGTAGCGCCGGACTGTTCAGAGGAGGAGCTGAATGCTGCGTTTCAGGAGAATACCAGAGCGGTGTTCGGGGAGACGATTGCCAACCCGGCGCTGACTGTGCTGGATATTGAGAAGTTTGCAAAAGCTGCGCATGCGCACGGCGTGCCGCTGATCGTGGACAATACATTCCCGACCCCGGTGCTGTGCCGGCCGATTGAGTGGGGTGCGGATATCGTGACCCATTCCACAACAAAGTATATGGACGGTCACGGTGTGGCTGTGGGCGGAGCGATTGTGGATTCCGGTAAGTTTGACTGGTTCGCCCAGGCGGAGAAGTTCCCTGGTCTGACGACGCCGGATGAGTCTTACCACGGCATTACCTTTGCGGAAAAATTCGGTCAGGGCGGTGCTTTCATCACAAAGTGCACGACGACTCTGATGCGGGATCTGGGAAGCATCCAGTCTCCGCAGAATGCGTTTTATCTGAATCTGGGTCTGGAATCTCTTCATGTGCGGATGCCGCGGCATGTGGAGAATGCCCGTGCAGTGGCGGAGTATCTGCAGGCACAGCCCCAGGTTATCTCAGTGATTTGTCCGGAAATGCCGGGGGATGCCTACTATGAGACGGCGCAGAAGTATCTGCCGGATGGATGCTGCGGCGTGATTTCTTTTGAGTTAAAGGGCGGACGTCCGGCGGCGGAGAAGTTTATGATGGCACTGAAGCTGGCGGCGATCGAGACCCATGTGGCGGATGCGCGCACCTGCTGTCTGAACCCGGCGACATCTACCCATCGACAGATGACGGATGAGCAGCTCGCTGAGGCGGGAATTCCGGCAGGGATGATCCGCATGTCCTGCGGCCTGGAGGATAAGGATGATCTGATCGCGGACGTGGCGCAGGCGCTGGCAGCTATCGGGGCGTGATGCCGGGTTGCGCAAACCTGATTGTGCGGTTGGACGCTCTGAAGAGTATCCAGCCCTGTCTCCATATTTTGCAAAATCCGTGCTAAGTGCTCTCGAGTCGGCCCACTTATGTTTTTTTGAGACAAACCTTAAATACCCTCAAAATAAGGGGAAAATCGTGTTGATTTACCCTTGTTTTGAGGGTATAATAGTTATAGGCGATAATAATAGATATTAACCGGATGAAACAGATAATCGGGGATAATGATTCGTGTGAAAACAAAAATTCCTGATTTTTTACATTCGGTATAAAGAGGTAAAAATGAAGAAGACAGAGTATGCCATTTCTGATTTTATTTTGGCAGAAGAAATAAAAGATATTCGGAAAAAGCTGAATCTTTCCCAGGCAATCTTTGCTGATTTTGTAAATGTTTCCAAAAAAACAGTAGAGCGTTGGGAGTCGGGAAAGGAAACGGTATCCGGACCAATTGTGACACTGATCCATATGCTGCGTAAGTATCCGGAATTTGAACAGAAAATGAGAGTTCCTGAAAAAGTGTATCCTTTGCGATTGTGGTATATGTTTCAAAATCAGGTCTGCACGGTTATCGATGCAGATGAACGCTTGCATAAGGTGAAACTGTATAACTTTACAGATGATTTGTTAAAAAGGGCATTTGGAAAAGTGGAGGAACCAGACTTTGAGCAGTATGAGGAATTCCTGGAGAGCAGATGTTTTCCAAGAAGCAGAGACAAAATGAAACTGCAGCTGGAACAGCTGGGATTGCCGTTCTATGACCCGATTCTGATCATAGAGAAAACACAGGGACGGATGGCGGAGGATTTATTCTGGATTCGTATTGAGAGGTAATAATCCACGAAGGTATAAAGATCGCAAGAGGCATTGTATGGGTATCAAGTGAAGTTTTCTTTTGGCTGGAATGACATTATGGAACTCCTGAAGGAAGAAAATTATTATCCAAAAGAAGTAAAAGACCGGGTAGAATGGATTTTGACGGATCAGAGAAGAAAATATCAGTATCTCTTTAGCAAAAGCAAGCAGAGTGCGGGTGAGAGGGAAGATATGACACTGCAGGAAGAGAGCCGTCTTTCTTATTATAAAAAGATTGCGGAAATCAGCACGCATAAGAATGTCGTGTTGGTTCAACATATAGAGACAAAGAAAATATATGTGCGAAAAGACCTGACTGTATATGACAGGGATATCTATCTTGACCTGATGGTTTATACCAGCCAGTTTTTTCCAGGGATTTATGAGTGTATAGAGTCAGAGGGAACACTGATCCTCGTAGAAGAGTATATACAGGGACAGAATCTGGAAGAGTATCTGGAGGAAAAAGGGACGCTTGCGGAGGCTGAAGTTCGCTTGCTGGTTTCAGATATCTGTGAGGCGTTAAAAGATCTGCATAACAGGCCGGTACCGGTCATTCACAGAGATTTGAAACCTTCTAATATATTGCTGACAGCAGATCATCAGATCAAAATCGTGGATTTTAATATTGCGAGAAATTATGAGAGCGGGCAGGGCAGCGATACGGTAATTATGGGCACCCGAAAGTACGCGGCTCCGGAGCAGTATGGCTATGCGCAGACGGATGCCAGGACAGATCTCTACGCTCTGGGTGTAATGATGAACTATCTTCTGACCGGAAAATATCCTTCGGATGAGATTTTTTTCGGGGAGATGGAGCCAATCATTCGGAAATGTATTCAGTTTGACCCTGATCAGAGGTATCAGAGTGCGGCTGAGCTGCAGCGGGATCTGATGATCGGTGAGGGTGCGCGTCAGGCAAATATGGGAGATGCAGGACATGGTGGCAGGATAGGAACCCGGCAGCAAAGGTACGCAGATGAAGTCGCGATTGGTGAAGCAAAGGAAGGCAGCAGGATGGGTAGACCAAGTGCGTCCGGCACAAAAACAGACGTACAAGGCAGAGAGAAGAAGCATCCGCTCCTGCCGCCGGGATTTCGTACCGGAACTGCATGGAAAGCATTGCTTGCCGTGATCGGATACGCGACTCTGTGGTTTTTTGGCCTGACGCTGACAGTTGACGATGGGAACGGAATGCCGGAGACAGGACTGCTCCTGTGTGCGAATCGGACCTATTTTATCAGCATTGGCATGCTTTGTATATTTTTCTGGTTTAATTATATGGATGTGCACCGCTATCTGCCGCTGATGAAAAAAAGAGGATGGAAGATCATCGGTTATGTGTTATATACTGTTTTGATAACGGTTGCAATTCTGGTGATTCTGACATGTATAGAAAACCGCTGATATAGAATTCAGCTACGGAGGATATACCGGAAAATATAATGTCGGCTATCCCGGTTACCGTTATAGCGGCTGCAGTCCGTTTACGGCCAGGTATTCGTTGACAGCAATCATCTCTGTGTATTCGTGATTAATGCAGATGATCAGGGCTGCGTCAAGTGTCTCCGTGGGAGCCAGTGCGGGCTGACCGGCCATAAACAGTGCCCGGTTGGTCTCCTTGACTGACATCTTCATGGCGATGCAAAGAGGAATCAGTTTGTACTTGTCAGGATGCTTTTTCCTGCCGTTAAAAATCTGATAGGAGTAGTTTTTATCCGTGTTGGAACGCTTGATCACATCCGCGATATGAAGATCAGGGTTCTGCGAAATATAGTAGTTCAGGTAGTCGGCCAGCGTATGGAAAGTCTGGGCGGATGCGTGCCGTTCCATGAATGCCTGAAAAGATTCCGGCTTGTCGTCCATGCTGTTTAATTCATTCAAAAGATCTGTCGTGCGTTCGTCGTTCATTTGTATTATTCCGTTTCTGTTTATGCTATAACTAATGATAATAGTTTGGTTTTGAAAAATCAATCATGTTTGCCCCTGCGAAAAAAGAAGTGTGCTGACAGCACACCGCAGAGGGCGTTTATTTTTATAGAATGAATAACACGATGGTCGGTGTGGAAAAGGGGACAAGATGATAGTGAAAGCAATTGACTATGAAAAAGAAAATTGCAGGTGGCTTTTTTTGAGTTGCTAATTTTTGAAATCCATGTATAATGAAAACAATTATAAAAAGGGGAGAAAATAAAAAATGAAAAAACTTTTAGCAATTTTATTGTCGTTAACCGTGATTCTGTCCATGGTTGGATGTGGTAGTTCTACATCTACGGACAGCGGGGATACTTCCGTATCTGCAGGTGATGAGTCTGATTCCGAATCATCGGAAAGTGCGGATGCGGAACCAGAAGATTCTTCCGATGAAGAGGACACTGCTGACGAAGATGATGCTGCCGAAGAAACTGTACAGGAAACGGATGTAACGGAAAGTATGACGACAGCGCAGAAAAATGCCTATCAGTCAGCAAAGTCATATCTGTCATTCAGTGGTTTTTCCCGTCAGGGGTTAATCGATCAGCTTACCAGTGAATATGGCGATGGATATGAAGTTGACGATGCTACCTTTGCAATTGAAACCTTAGAGGCAAATAATGAGGTGGATTGGAATGAAGAAGCTTATGAATCGGCAAAATCATATCTTTCCTTTAGCACTTTTTCACGGCAGAGACTGATTGATCAGCTTACCAGCGAATACGGTGAACAATTTGAAGCGGATGAGGCTGAATATGCTGTGTCTACATTGGAGTCAAACGGGGAAGTGGACTGGAATGAACAGGCCTATGAATCGGCTAAGAGTTATTTGGAGTACAGTTCATTTTCGCTGGATGGCTTAATTGAACAACTGGAAAGTGAGTATGGTGAACAGTTTACACATGAACAGGCCGAGTATGGAGCAGAAAAGGCATATGAGGAATAAATAAAACCGGATCATTTTGAACAGAATAATATTATAAAGAAAAGATTTAGCTGCCCGGAATATGCGGGCAGCTTTTCTTTGTGATCAGAAGTATCAGAATTGCCGCTGAATTGCCGGCCAAAGCATCATTGCAGGAATCGTAATTATTTGTTATACTGCATACAGGTACAGACGGAAAGGCGAGGATAAAACTGTAAAAGGGGCTGTCGTTTAACAGCAGAAAAATATTATGAAGGAGGAATTTAGCATGAGGAAACGATTATACAAATCAGAGGACAACCGCGTGATCTGCGGCGTTTGCGGCGGCGTGGGCGAATACCTGGGGGTTGACCCGACGATTGTACGGCTGATCTGGGCACTGCTGATTATTTTTGCAGGTCTTGGTTTCTGGATTTATATTATTGCGGCGATTATTATTCCCAGACAGCCGCTTTAATTCGATAATGGATAACGATTCGGAAGAATCTCCGACTGTGATAAAGGTCGGAGATTTTTCTGTGGGAGTGATATCTTCTGGGTAAAGAAAACGGCGGTATAAGAGAGCGGTTTTTAGGTAAAGCAGCGAAGCATCAGGTTCGGTTGAGGAAAGGGTGATGTAATGGCGGAGTTACATGTGATAGCACACATTTATACAGATTTCCCGGAGAAGTTTGGCATCCCGCGGCAGAGCGGGATTGTTCCGGAACTGCAGGGAACGATTGTATTTGAACCGGAGTATCGAAAATCAGAAGCAGTGCGCGGTCTGGAAGGATTTGACTATATCTGGCTTTTGTGGGGATTCGAGGGAACGGAGCGGACCGGTTGGAGTCCGCTGGTGCGTCCGCCGAGGATGGGCGGGAATCAAAAGATGGGTGTCTTTGCAACGCGTTCACCGTTTCGTCCGAATCCGATCGGTCTCTCATCCGTAAAGCTGGAACGCATTGAACTGGGCGAACGGGGACCGGTACTGCAGGTGTCCGGGATTGATATGCGGGATGGTACGCCGATTTATGATATCAAGCCGTATATTCCGTTTGCGGACAGTCACCCGCAGGCGAGGGGAGGCTTTTCCGATGAGGTGGGCGACGGCCTGCTGGAAGTAGAATTTCCGGAGTACCTGCTGGCGCAGATAGCTCCGGAAAAACAGAGTGCTTTGATTGATGTGTTGAGACAGGATCCCCGTCCGCGCTATCAGAATGACCCGGACCGGATATACGGGCTGTCATTTGGCGGGTACAACGTGCAGTTTACCGTGGATGGGCGGAACCTGCAGGTGGTGGGTGTCAAATAGTAAAGGATTCTATCAATAAATAATCAGGGGCGCCGTACCTGTTCAGACATATTGATTAGTGGCAATTACTCGCTCTGAAACCCTTCCCCCACCACGTCGCTGGAGTCCATGATGACAAGAAAGGACTGCGGGTCAATTTCCTTAATCAGCTTGCGGATGCCGTACATTTGCTTGGTGCTGCAGGCGCACATGACTACATCGCGGTCTGCCTGTGTGTAGCTGCCCCTGCCGTTTAATATGGTGGCGCCGCGGTCGAAGGTTTCGTTGATCTGCCGGCAGACCTCTTGACTGTTATTGGTGATGATCATTGCCACCTTTCCCTGGCTGATGCCGTACATCAGCTTGTCAGTGACCACGGAAGTCAGGTAGGCGATGATGACGCCGTAGATCAGGCTTTCCAGATCTCTGGAGACCAGAAACGTGCCGGGCAGGATGACGATCAGATCCAGGAAAAAGATGATCGTACCGATGGAAAGGTGCGGTTTTTTTGCCCGGATGGACATGCTGATAAAGTCCACGCCTCCGGTGGAGGAGCCGCGCATGAAGATCAGAGCGTACCCGGCACCGGAAAGGACACCGCAGCACAGCGCGGCCAGCAGGCGGTCAATCTCAAAGACAGGCAGCAGGGGAGCCACCAGATCCATGATCACTGAGGTGATCAGGATGGATTTCACGGATTTGAGAAAAAACTGCCGCCCCAGAATACGGAAAGTCCCCAGTATGATTGGGATATTCAGCACAATGGTCATCACACCGATGGGCAGGCGGAAAAGCTGGTAAAAAATCAGCGCGATACCGCCGATCCCCGGCAGCGGAAACTGTGCCGCGGAGGCGAGGTTATAGACGCCGATGGCGATCAGCAGGCCGCTGACGATGTCTGTGAGAATATCTTTCATTATTTCGTTTGCAATTCTTTTTTTCATGATCATGTACTGTCCTTTTTGCCGTTCTGTGTAAAAAATTGTTTGGAAACGCTTATTATAGTATGCTCTGCATCTTCCGGGTTATAAGAGAAAAAAGCGTCTGCGAAAAATAGTGCATGTTTCACATCGAATATCTGACTTTCTGATTTCATACATAATAACAATATTATTTTTTCAGGTGAACGATGAAAAAAAGAAAGATGCGTTTTGTCGCTTCCGCGATGGGAGCGGTCGTGGCTGTTCTGGCCGTGGTGCTGGCGCTTCGGACCAAAACAGAACTCATTGCGGTCAGCAATACGGTAAACGGGAGGGAACTGCCGATTTATTGCGTAGATACGGAGGAGAAAAAAGTGGCGATCAGTTTTGATGCGGCATGGGGGAATGCTTAAGATGGACCTCGGAAATCCAGAATTAGAGTTGTTGGGTGGGCTGAGTGGATCTGCCCGGTGAGTTCATTTCTTCGCTGTCACATTCCCGACAGATTCATTTGTACTAAAACCAGCTTATGAATGCAGGCAACTGACTCAGTTATTCTGCAAATTAATGGCGGAAAATGCTGTTAAAACGGAAGCGGGCGTGTTAGAATATATTTACTCTAAAAAACAGCGCACACAGGAACGGGGTATGCAAAGTGGCTTATGAAAAACTTTTAAACGAGATTTACGCGGCACTTTCTCTGGAGTATCTTTGGCCGGAATATCGTCCCGGTTTTGTTAAGAGCGAGTCCCCGGACTGGATCAATGAGACGATGGATTTTGGGCTGGAGGTAAGCCAGGCTTTGCTCCCGGACGACGGACAGATGGCGAGCTTCATCGAAAAATATCTCGGCCGCCGGAAGGAAGAACTGCCGGAGCCTGCTTTTGAGCGCTATGGAGAGCGGCTGCATTTTTATAATGGACGTTTCTGGGCGATCCTTCCGGATGAGACGAGAGAGCAGGATTATTTGTTTAAGGCAAAATATCGTTTTGACCGGAAACTGGAAAAACTGAATAAAAATTATCATCGCTGCAAAGAGAACGGATTGTACCTTTTCCTTCACCCGAAAGAGGGGACAACCGTTGACGTGGAATCACTTTTCGCATATATGAAGCGTCGGCAGGAAAAGGAGAGAATTCACTTTGACTGGGTATTTTTAAACTGTATCCATGTAATCTATGTCTGTGATTTTGGAAAAGATTCGGCAGAGGAACTTCTGCTACCGCAGAATGCGGAGGTGTTTCTGGCGGCTGAGGCTGAAAAGCTGCGGCAGAATGGCAGTTGGCAGGGAGATGGAATAAGGGATGTTGGAGTAGAAACGTAAGGGTGGGTTGAAAATACAGTTTTTCCTTATAAATAATGAAGTAATATAATGATACCGGATAAGAACAGGAGGTTTTTGCTAATGTTGTCCATTTATTACGGGGATATGCCGCAGGCGATTTATAACCCGGTTGTTTTTTTTAAAAATACATGCACAGACGACTGGATTATGGATGAATTATCCAGGAAAATGATCCAGGATGTAGATAAATCCACTGTTGTTGGTCCAAGAGTTATTGATTCTCCGGTTTTGGGTGGCATCAGTCCAAGAGAGTTATCCGGCGGAGTAAAAACTTTGATTTCAATTTACAAGGTTCCAGACAAAATCTTTAATGCTTCAGCTTGCGGTGATAATTGTGCGAAGTGGATTTTGAAAATCGCTGAGACGCAGGATATTACTATTAACTTGCGGCATTTAATGGATTTTGGCGAGGGAGAATTTACGGTAAAAATACTGAACACAGGTCAGTTTGTCCATAACATGGATGAACTTTTACCCATAGCGGGCATGATTGTCCGTTAAATGGATAGGATTGTTATGGTTGTTGCTATTTATGGAGGCATATGAGTATGAGGGGTAGTTACCGCATTATCGTATCAAATTCAAACGTTAAATATGATTTTACAATAAGAAGAAATATTACGATTTTGAAAGGTGACAGTGCCACAGGAAAAACTACGCTGGTAGAGATGGTCAGTGATTTTTACGAGTCAGGCCCGGACAGTGGTATTGATCTCAGGTGTGAGAAATCGTGCAGGACGTTGGGCGGTAAGGATTGGTATGCGATTCTGAAATTGCTGCATGATACGATTATTTTTATTGATGAAGATAATGCATTTCTTCCGACAAATGAATTTGCCGAGGCGGTTCGTAATTCTGATAATTATTATGTCCTTGTGACAAGGGAAGGTCTGCCGAATCTTCCATATAGTGTTGAGGAAATTTATGGTATTCGTCATTCTGGAAAGTATGCCGGATTCAGGCAGGTTTATAATGAGTTTTATCATATATACAGCCGCCCGGATATGATGAAGCCGGTTTGCCCGGAACAGATTATAGTGGAGGATTCGAACTCGGGGTTTGAATTCTTTAAGGGATTGTCTGTCGGTAAAAATTATACTGTGGTCAGCGCCGGAGGGAAATCGAATATTTTTACTGTAATGAAAGAAAATGCTGATGTCAATACTCTGATTATTGCAGATGGTGCTGCTTTTGGCTCAGAAATGGATCGAGTGATGAAACTGCTGGATAAAATACCGGGTGTTGTTTTGTATCTGCCAGAGTCTTTTGAGTGGTTGATTTTAAAATCAGGAATTGTGAATGCAGATAAAGTGCCGGATATACTTGATGATCCGGGAAACTATATTGAAAGCGGTATTTATTTCAGTTGGGAGCGGTTTTTTGCATCATTCCTTGTGGAAGTGACGGCGGGCAGTTATTTACATTATTCGAAAAAGAAACTAAACCTTTCATATTTGCACAGTGGGAACGCCGCAAAAATCGCGGCCGTGATGGAACAGATTGAATTATAAAGCAATGTAAGTGAGTAAAGATGGATTATAGAATGATCAGAAGCAACAGAAAAACGATTGCCATTCAGGTGACGGGGGATGGTTTGGTTGTCCGTGCGCCTTACTGTGCGACAAAGGCGGAGATTGACGGACTGCTGCGCAGGCACGAGGACTGGATCCGGAAAAAACTGGCGGAGCTGGAAGCGGAACAGAGAAACCAGCCGACAGCGGACCGGCTTTCTGAGGAGGAGATTCGGGCGTTGGCAGATCAGGCTGTGAAAGTGATCCCGGAGCGGGTGAAGCACTTTGCTCCGCTGGTCGGCGTGAACTATGGGCGCATTACGATACGCAACCAGAGGACGAGGTGGGGAAGCTGTTCGGCAAAGGGCAATCTGAATTTTAACTGCCTCCTTATGCTTGCCCCGCCGGAAGTGCTGGACAGCGTTGTGGTACACGAGCTTTGCCACCGGAAGGAAATGAATCACTCGAGAGCATTTTACGATGAGGTCTACCGGGTCTTTCCGGATTATGATAAGTGGAACGGGTGGCTGAAAGAGCATGGGAATGCGCTGATGGCACGGATGACAGGGTAGAGGGGAGCCTCCCGGATCTAAAACCGGGAGGCTCGTTCAGAAATTCCGCCATTTTCTGACAGGATACTTTGTCAGAAAGACTGCGGTAAGAGCGTAGCGATTTCATTGTTTGCAAATTCATTTGAAGATATTGCGTCTGCCTGATACTGGTATTTATCAAAGGTTTGCGGCCAACGGCGCATGTCAGGGGAGGCAGACCAGCCACAGGAAGTCTGGGGATCATACCACCAGTCGCCATTCTGGTACAGCGGTCCCCAGTTAAAACCCCACAATTTCCACTTGTTGTCTTTTTTTACAAAGTAGTGTTCATAGCGTGCAATGTTGGGAAGCGCGTAATATGGGGGCTGTTCTTTGCCGAATGCCCCGCCAAAAACAGTCCAGCCGAAATCGAACCAGATTCCAACCGCCTGTGTACGATCTTCGTTGAATGTGATCAGCGGCGTACACAGGGTGTGGTTACCCGGAAATTTTGGCTGAAGCTGATCCATTCTGACCATCATGGCACACTCCTTAAAAAATCCGGCGATGCCCGGTGTTTTTTGTATGACAGAGAAATACAGATCGGGATTTCCCGAATCCAGGCAATGTTCATAGAAATAAAAGGGCGCCCGTGTGCGGATCGCTGATACCCATTCGGCAGCGATATTTTCTATTTCAGTCACATCGGTGAGGTCGGATGCCTCATAAGGATAAACGGTGAGAGGATGGCTTCGCATACCGCGGGTCATCTCCGCAGCCTGCGGCGGCGTGTTGGCGGATGCTCTCATTTCAGAGAGGGGAACGAGTGTCTGGGAACGCTGCCCGGCGATTTCCCAGATATTGTCGGACCTGACAAAATCCATCTCTATGAGATTAAGAGATAAGCGAAGTATCTGCATATTGCTGTTAAAAGTCAGTGCCAGCCATCTGCCGGATCCGGTATTTTCGTCTGCTGTCAAAACAGGAGACATCAGCATGGAAAATGGTCTCCCGTCTTCCGGAGAGATCTGCTCCTGCATTGCCCTGGAACTCAGGTATTGCAGGGAAAGATAGTCTTCCTGAGAAATTATGTTCCCCGTCCATTTTTTCCAGTCGTCCGAAATGATGCTGGAGCAAAACGGTGCTCCTTTCCATGGAGTCAGCGAGGCATACTCGTACCAGTTCAGGGATTTGATTTTCAGATCCCCGTTTTCCTCACCAAATTCCGCATCAAACCGGCTGGAAAACATCCGGATTTCGCTTTCCTTCTCTGTGCAGCGGACAGCGAAGGAAATGCTCATCCAGGAGCTGGTCAAAACTGCCGGATTGCCGGATGAGCCGGGGCAGATGGAGGGAGAGTTCAGCAGGTGGAATTCACGGCAGCCGGATAATTGCTTACGTTCTTTGTAATTCTGAAAAAAATCCTGAATTTCCGAAAAACCGGTGCAGTGAATGTCATAGTCCGGGAGTGTCAGAGATACATCCGGTGTTTGCAGAAAAAAATGTGCTGGAATGCAACTGTAGTCTTCCAGAGACAGGCATTGGGACAGGAGCGACTGCAGATTTTTCATTTTTATGATTGCGGAATATTTCATTGCGTATTACCTCCAAGCTTACTGAATTGGTTCACTGAAATGATATAGCAAAAAGGACAGGTTTGTCAATACGCTGAATTAATTCATCAAAGAATATTGAAAAAAAATTCCGGCTCATGTAAAATAGCCTTTATATCGCAGATTGCAGACATAGAAATAAAGATTGTTGGAGGAAATAAATATGCCGGAAAAAAAGCTGAATCGCAGGCAGCAGCAGGCACTGGAGACAAAAAATAAAATTTTTGAAACGGCCCGGCGGCTTTTTCGTGAACATGGCATTACGCAGACCAGCATACAAATGATTGTCAGCGAGGTGGGCGTTTCAATCGGGACATTTTACCTGTATTTCAAGTCAAAAGAGGAGATTATTGCTGCTATTTACAGCACGGAAGAAGAATTTCTCGTAAATCACGCAAAGATGATTGAGGGAGATAACTGCAGGGAAAAGATTATAAACTTTCTGGCCGGAAATGCAAAGCATATAGCGGAAGACGGGCTTGAGGTGCTGCGGCAGCTTTATCAGCCGACGAATCCGTATTTGATGAAGCGGTCCCCCGCCATTCAGAAAAGCCTGACGGAGTTGCTGCAGGAGGGGATTGCGTCAGGAGAATTAAAGGCAGGAATTCCCATAGATGAAATGTCGGATTGCCTGATGCAGCTTTCGTGCGGAATTATTTTTGATTATATATTGAGAGACGGAGAGTATGATATCGAGTCGCGGACGCGGACATATATAGGCTATGCTCTGGAGGGCTTTCTTTGCCCGTGATGTGTTTGCGGGAATAATTAATTTTGTGATGCAGCCGCCCGCGTGCGAAGTGCCGCTTTGCGGCAATTGATTCAGAAGAATTCAGAAGATTCTGGGAAGAAGTTTTGTCAATACGGCGAAGCTTCTTTTTTTTAATTATCGCTTGACAGGAGTGTCCACTGATGATAGTATTTTAACTAAATTGATTCAGTGAATCGGTTTAGTTAAAAACAAAAGAACGGAGGATGAGTGATGGAGACGATGGAAAAGAAAAAATGGGCCGGGCCCAAACAGGTGTGGATTGCATTGTTTGCGGGGATTTTGTATTTCCTGACCGGCTGCATTAACGCGGGAAATTCCAATACGGTTATTCCCATGTTTGCAGAAGTGAGAGGCTGGAGCATGCCGATGATGCTGTCTTTTGTCGGATATGGCGGATATATCAGCGTGATTCTCGGACTTGTTTTTGGACAGCTGGTGCTGAAAGTCGGCGTCAAAAAAGTGATGGTGCCGGGACTGATTGTCGGTGCTTTTTCGGCGTTGGGGTTTGGTGTAACATCGAATTTCCGGCTGTTCCTGTTTTTTACTCTTTTAAATTTTGCTGCTGCTGCCGCTTACCAGGTAGCTACGATTAATGTGCTGATTACATCATGGTTCCCCAGAAGAAAAGGTATTGTGCTGGGGTGGTCTACCCTTGGACTGGTACTGGCTAATGTATTCTGGGCTCCCTATATTACAAATGTGTTCAACCTGATCGGAACGAAAACGACATTTGTTATTGTATGTATTGTTTACATTTTGATGGCGGTGTTGTGTGTCGTCTGTGTGAAAGAGACCCCGGAAGAAGCTGGCACATATCCGGATAATGATCCGGAAGGGCTGGAGGATTTTGCGTCTGTTACGGCAATGTTTGATTCCTACGAAAGTCCGTTTACGATCGGCAGACTTCTGAAAATGCCGCAGACATGGCAGATGATCTTTGGATATGGTTTGCCGTGGCTGACTATGATTGCTTTTGTAGGCCAGATTGTTCCCAGATTAATAAGCTGTGGATATGATGCGATGTTCGCCTCTACTATTTTGATGCTTTCTTCTGTGATCGGCCTGTTTGGCAGCTGGTTTCTGGGGGTTCTTGATGATCGCCTGGGAACCAAAAAGGCGTCGGTCATCATGATTGTAGCGTTGATTGTCATGATTATCATTGGATTGTTCCATGCACAGTCCGTTGTGGCTGTCTGGATCAGTGCTGTTCTTGGCGGTATCGGTACAGGAGCTATGGCAAACCTGATGCCTTCTATGATCGGTACCATTTTCGGAAGATGGGATTTTAAGGCAGCGAACCGCCTGATTTTCCCTCTTGTAAATCTGCTGCCCTCCGCGGGAATGTCTCTGGTTGGAATTATTCTGGCACAGGGACTGGGATATAACCAGTTATATGTGGTATGCATCGTTCTGAATATCATTGGCCTGATTCTGATTCTGACCTTAAAAGATCAGATGATCGGAAAGAAAGATGTATCTGCTCCTGCAGAGAAATAGCTGAATAAATAAGAACGGAAAGCTGCCCTCTCCAATCAGGATCTGAGGGCAGTTTTGTGTTTCACAGGAAAGACCTTATTTTGTAAAGTGCTATAAAAAAGCAGGAAAGGAATGTGAAGGAGATGGAAACAAAGTTGCAGAAGCTGCTGGAGACAGGCAGCCATGAGAAGCGAAAAGAGGCAGCTTTGCAGTGGAAAAAAAGCGGAGGAAAAGTATTTGGGATTCTGGACCCTTTTCTGCCGCCGGAACTGACAGCAGCCTTTCATATTCTTCCGTGGAGACTGGAAGGTACTTTCTCAGAAGATGTCAGTCTGGCTATGATGTACCGTGTGCCAAGGAGTAATGTATATTTAACGCATGTGCTGGAGGCTTTGCTTGAGGGAGAACTGGACTTTCTCGATGGCATTGTCGGTTCTGCGAGAGATGCGGATTACGTCCGTTTTTTTGACGTTTGTGGGAAAGTGGCGCCGGATCTGCTTCTATATATGGCCGATGTCCCGATGACCCGGTCTCCGGCTTCTGAACAGCGTTGTGCGGAGGAATACAAAAAGTATACCCGGGCGCTGGAACAGTTTACGGGAGGAATGTTATGCCTGGATTCTCTCGCGGATACGATGGCGGAATACAATAAAACCAGAAAAATGATCCGTCAGTTATATGAGCTGAGGAAAAATGATGAGCCGCCGATGTCGGGCGTGGAGTTTTATGGGTTAGAGAAATGTGCCGGAACACTTTTCCGGAGTGATTTTAATCGAAAGCTGGAGGATCTGATGCCTTTTCTGTTAAGCAGGAAGACGGCGGGGGCGCCGCATCGTATTTTGCTGGCAGGAGATTATCTGGATGATTTGCGGTATGTTTCGCTGGTGGAAAGGCCGGAGCGGTGGTTATCATGGATGATGCGGATTGGGGAAGTAACGATTATCTGACGGAAACAAACAGAGAGATGGAAGATCCTTTTCTTGCCATGGCGATTCACAGTCTTGCAAGTGTCTCACCCAGAATGCTGAACTGGGAGCAGCAGATGAAACAAATTCTGGACTGGGCTGTGGAATATCGTGCGGATGCTGTTCTCGAGATGATACAATTCTGCGATGAACCGCGTGGATTCCGGCATCCGTTACTGGGAGATTATCTGAGCGCAAACGGCATCCGTTATCTGAGTGTGGAGCGGGATTATCCGTTCTCATCTCAGGGACAGTTAAAAACCCGTGTGGAAGTGCTTTTGGAAATGCTGAGCAGCAGAGAAAAAACAGGAGGAATAAGATGAATCTCATAGAACAATCCATACAACAGACGGCGGCTATGGCGGAGCAGAACAGGCAGTTTCTGCCGCCGCGCTCTGTCCGGGCAGAAGCGGAAGGGGCGCAGCTGGAGTTGGAAACACTTTTGTGGATTCGGGATGAAATAAAAGCGGGAACTCCGTTGGTCAGTGCTTTTTTTCGTCCTACGCTGACGCGTGCCATGGGTATGATCCCGGTGAGTTATCCGTGGTTGGTGATGAACGCAGTGGAAAAAGCGGCGGAATATCGAAAAAGTGTCGGACGGCTGGGTATGCCGGAATATTCCTGTGATCATCTTATTCTTCCGAATACAGCAATTCTCTGCGGCGACGCCCCTAAGCCGGCGCTGGTCATATCGACATATGGGGAGTGCCCGGCAATCACGCACGGATTTAAGTTTATGGCTGCAAAAATGGGCGTTCCGGAATTCTCGATCGATGTTCCGGTAGATTATAAGGAAGAAAATATCCGATATCTGGCAGAGCAGATCGAAAAGCTGGTGCAGTTTGCGGAATCAGAAGTCCCCGGAGTGAAATATGACAGGGACAGGCATAGGAAGCTTTTGCAGCAGGATGGTGAATACTACAGGGAAAGTGCCAGACAGTGGCTTACGCGGTCAACCCGCCCATTTCATCTTAACTACTTTGACAGTGCTATGGGGGTACCCATGGGGGCTGCACGTCTGCCCAGCCTGATGTATAATTCGGCTGGCGCTTTGGAGTATGTAAAGCACAAAACGCGGGATATAGAGGAACTGGCGGCTACGGTACCGGCAGATTTTTCCGACCGGCAGAAACTGAGAATTTTCATCGTGCTTGCAGCGCCGGTTTATGTTAATCCAGTCAGAATCATGAACCTTCTGAATGAGTACAATGCGGTGGTTGTCGGCAATTATGCCGGCGTAAATTCCTTTATGTGCGGGGCAAGAGCTCCGATAGGCGATGAGCAGGAATTTGGCAGGAAATTGTCGCCTTTTGAGGAAGAAGCGCGAATGATGCTTGGGTTCGGATGGAGACAGCGCGGACAGGTGTGGGTGGATGAAATTCTCTCAAATGTAGTTTTTACAAAAGCTAATGCGGTTCTTGTAGAGCAGTGGACAGATTGTGCATGTACGAATTCTCTAGCTAAGGTAGTCGCAGATGCTGTGGAAAAAGAATGCGGCGTGCCTGTCGGCGTGATTTCCCATAAAATGCAGGACCCCTCATCCATGTCAGAGGAGGAATATCTGGCACGTTTCCGTGAATTCCTGGATATTGCGGCATCATCGCAGGAGTGAGGGACGGAACATGTTGTATGCGGGAATAGATCTTGGCAGTGAGGTTTGTAAATCGGTTTTGATGGACGATGAGGTTGTGCTGGTTTCCAATCTCTGTGATGTCGGATATCAGGATGCATCGCTTGTATGTGCGCAGTCATTGGAAACATTGCTGAAAAAATCGGCTGTCGCAGCCGATAAGATCACTGTTATCGGCTGTACCGGCTTGCCGTTCGAAAATGAGGGGAAGACGGTTGCCCGTTTTTCAGAGTCTCTTTGCCTGGCGCGCGGAGCTGCGTATTGTCATCATTCCGATGGCGTATTGCTGGATATGGGCAGCGGGAAATCAACAGCAGTGGGTTTTGATCGTATGGGAAAACCCAGGAAAATGGTGCGCACCGGCGGCTGCGCTTCCGGTACGGGAGAATTTCTCTCAGTGCTGGCGAGAGTGCTGGATATTCGGGTGGAAGATATGGGAGAAATTGCTTCGCGTTCCCAACGAGAGATCGGATTGCTGAGTAATTGTACGGTGTTTGCGGAATCGGAGGTGATTTCTCTTCTTCATAACAGAATCTCTGCAGAGGATATTGCTGCGGCAATTCTGCGGGAGATGGCAAATCAGGTATGTCCGTTGATTCGCCAGATTGGATTTTATAAAAATGTGGTACTGACAGGAGGGGCCGCAGGTAATTTATTTCTTGCAGAAGAAATTCAGAGGCGGATGGATCCGGGGGTAAGAATACTTTTCTGCCCGAGAGAGACGGCGGCGGTTGGAGCGGCATTGGCGGCACGGGAGAAAAGTATCTTTTAAATAATCCGGAAAGGAAAAGGGTGCGGATGGTGATTACGGCGGGGATTGATATTGGCTCAAAAAGTACGGAGGCGGTGATCCTGCGTGATGATAAGTTGGTTGGAGCGGCAATGCTTCCGACGGGGGCGGACAGCGGGAGCGCGGCCGCTAAAACATTAAAACTGGCATTAAATTCGTGCGGGCTTACGGAGAAAGAGCTGAGCTATATTGTCTCAACCGGCTATGGGCGGGGCAATCTCCCGGCCGCAGATGAATACATTACGGAAATTACCTGTCATGCGAAAGGAAGCTGGTGGTATTTTCCGGAGAGTCAGGTAATCCTTGATATAGGCGGACAGGACTGCAAGGCCATTCTCTGCGATGCCGCAGGCCGGGTATCCGATTTTGCGATTAATGACAGATGCGCAGCCGGAACAGGACGCTATCTGGAGCGCGCAGCAGAATTAATCGGTATGCCGGTTGATCACATGGGGAGCGCATCCCTCAATGCGGCAGAGAAAAGCATATCGCTGGATGGAATTTGCATAGTATACGCTGAAAAAAAGATCCGCTCTTTGCTGCGGCAGGGCAGGAGCCGGAACGACATAGCCTATGCAGCGTGCGAGTATGTTGCCAATCGGGTCGCCTCACTGGTTTATCAGGTCTGGACGCCAGGCGAAACTTTTTGTATGTCCGGCGGAGTGGCTCATAATATCGGAGTGGTAAAGCGGCTGGAGGCAATGCTAGGCGTGTCTGTCAAAATTGCTCCGAATCCGGAATATATCGGCGCGGTAGGCGCTGCCGTTCTGGCGGCGGAGCGCGTTGCGCTATGAAAATATTCTTCAAAACGAGCCTTCACAACCGGAATTTCAGCCGGAACTCGATATGTATCTGCTTATCTGTTTCTGTTACGATGATGCGGTCCAGGATTTCTGTGAGCGTTTCTCTGTCAAGCGTGTCGATTTTTCCGTGTTCCGTTAAGGCCTGCAGCCATTCCCGGTTTTTGGAGCCTATGGGGGCGGCAGCTCTGATCTGCTCCAGCTGACCACTGATCAGGTTTTCTTCGTTCTGATAATCCTCCTTATATGCCAGATACTCCTCCTTTGTGAGTAGCCCTTCCCTATAGTCCTCGTAGATGGATTTTTTCAGATTGTGTAGTTTTTCGAGGCGAAGCTCATATTTTTTTGTGTCTGCCGATTGGTTCTGCTGCTCCCCGGCGGAGACGGAAATGTTTCCCATCTTTGCAATTTCTGTATTTACTTTGTCTAAAAGAGCTTTTTCGAGTAATTCTGTCTTCACAGCATGCCGGGAACAGACAGAATAGCGTTTGTAGGAGCCGCACAGGTAAGTACAGGAATCTGTTTTTGATACCTTCTGCCGACTGTTTCCCGGATTCACATAGTTCTCGCAGGAGTCCGGCAAGTCCTGTTCACCAGCAATGTTCTTCCGGTTATGTCCTGTTTTTATTTTGGTCATGGCCCGTCCGCAGTCGCCGCAGAAAATAAATCCGGCAAATAATCCCACATTACTATCAAGGTTAAGCTGACGGGTGTTTCGCTTTAAAAGTTCCTGGACAGCGTCCCACTTCTCTTTTTTGATAATGGCCGGATGGGTGTTTTCCACGATTTCCCAGTTTGATCTGGGATTTTTATGTGCTTTTCCGCGGACCGTCTTTCACACCGTTTTATTCTGTACCATGTTTCCGATATACATTTCATTTTTCAGCATGCGGTCGATGGTGCTGTAGGTCCAGTATCTTGTGAGCTCCATCCGCTGGCCGTTTTTGTAATGGAGACCGCAGATTTGCTTGTACAGGGAAGGGCAGGGAACCTCCCGCCTGTTTAAATGATTGGCGATTGCGATTTTCCCCATCCCGGAGAGATACAGGTCAAATACCTCGCGGACTGTCTGTGCAGCGATTTCATCGATGACCAACCGGTGTCTGTCATGCGGGTCTTTTTGATATCCGTATCCGGCAAAGACACCGCAGAATTTTCCCTCGGACTGAAGGGCAGAAAAGGAACTTTTTACCTTTGCGGAGATATCTTTGCTGTACTGTGAATTAAAAATATTTTTCAGAGGCGTGATAAATGCATCGTTTCCGGAGGTGTAAAGAGAGTCGTAATTGTCGTTGACGGCTATGAAACGTATATCGTTTTCGGGGAAAAATTTTTCCAGATAGTTTCCCGTTTCAATATAATCCCGGCCAAATCGGGAGAGATCTTTCACAATGACACAATTGACGAGCCCGAGGTCAATGTCGTGCGTCATCCTTCTGAAATCCGGCCGGTCAAAGGTTAAACCGGTATAACCGTCATCGACGTATTCTCCTGCAAACTGCCCGTCTGTGAGATTCCTGGCTATGTAGTTTTGAATCAGTCTGCGCTGTGTGGCAATGCTGTCACTCTCGTTTTTGTCTCTGTCGTCGTTTGAGAGGCGGAGATAAGCGGCGATTTTCCATTGTGTCATATTCCGGAGTCCTGCTTTGTCTGATTTGAAACGGAGTTGGCAGGAGAATGTATGCTTTTGGAAGCAAACGTGATTTTTGCGGTTTCCCCTGCTTTCCGGTTTATGACAGATTTTAGTGTCTGATCGAACGGCCGGTCACAGGCGGAAGTAAAGGTGATGGTGATTTCTTTTTTGGCCATGTTTGTGGAATGCTGAAAACGCTGATATTTGAATCCGAAATATGCAGGTCCTTTGTCATATCTCTTTGATGTTTTGATTATAGGGTGGATTCTGGCCTTGTTTCCAGCGAAAGCTAAATTTGTAATTTATATGAATTACAGCTGATAAATATGTCATAGTACAAGAGATAAGTGGGTGAAGCGTTGTACTCTTTTTTGCTTTAATCATAATGAGAATAAACAAGCAGGAAGTCTGGTTGGCTAAGTGATATTATTGAAAAATTGAAGTCTGGAGATTGCTTTTCAGAGGATGCTAAATATTTTTTGTGTATTATACGGACAATACAGGCAGGAGGGAGAAATCGTCCGTAGGAACCGTAGGAGTACACGGACGAAAGGGAAGAAATTATGGAGTCGTCCGTAAAAAGTGGAGGAGCATACGGACGAAAAGGGAGGAAATTATGGAGTCGTCCGTAAGAAGCGGAGGGGTGTACGGACGAAAAGGGAGGAAATTATGGAGTCGTCCGTAAGAAGCGGAGGGGCATA
>JAJQAD010000074.1:3059-7585 GCA_021204005.1 Clostridiales bacterium | reverse complement strand
GGGAGGAAATTATGGAGTCGTCCGTAAGAAGCGGAGGGGCATACGGACGAAAAGGGAGGAAATTATGGAGTCGTCCGTAAGAAGCGGAGGGGCATACGGACGAAAAGGCAGAATTGCTTGTATATAGAGGGAAAGAAGTATTTGGCTCACCTGTGAAAAGCAACCGTTTGGTTATGATGAGTGCAACTGCTTATAAAACTCACAGTATTACACATACTTGTAAAAACTGCGAGTTTGTGCGGAGACAGGAGAATGCAAAGATGAATGAAAAAAATATGTTCAGCTTCCGCCATTGGCGAAGGAGCTTGGTGCAGATGAGGTTGGCCTGATCTGGCTTTTTGCGAAAATGTCCGGAGAGGAAAAGGAAAAAACGATGCAATATCTGGATGAGAGGATGGCAGAGGATGGAGTTTCCGGGAGTGATGCGTTTGACCCGGCTCATATTCCGGAAGATGCTGTTGAGAATTGTGATGGCCGGATTCCGGAATTTGTACAGTTGATGCGGAAGTTGGCCTCCCGGATGATGCGGGAAGCCTGCCGCAGGGCATCCGATGCATATCTGAATTATTGTTCAGAGGGAAGAACCGCGGATGATCTGGATGTAAAATCAGAAAAAGACCGGGAATACGAACGGTTGCTGATGAAGTATTTTGAGGAGCAGGAACAGCGGCCGGTAGTGGTGAGACCGGGGAAAGAGGAGTGACGGAAGCGGGGATATCAGATAGCGGTGAGAAATCAGGAGGAAATGGAGGGTATGGGTGAAAAATCATAGTATTTTATCAATATGACTTGCAATTTTGCATAACTATTAATATAATATACTTTGTAAACAGGACGAAAAACAAAGTTTGTCCTGGTTAACTTCACCCGAATTACGACATTATGGAGGTGTATTATGGCAATTGTAAATGATGAACAGGTTATTAAGGTATTGCAGCAATACAATCCGTGGTGGCGCACACCGTTGGCTATCAAAGAAGAAAGCAAACCGCAAAAGAGACTGGCATATTACGAAGCCCTGAACACGCTTATGCACAAGAGCATCCGGAGGTTTGCCATTTTATCCGGTATGAGGCGTGTGGGCAAGACAACGATTCTGTATCAGATTATAGACCATCTGATCGACGATGGGATCAATCCCAGAAATATCCTATATACTTCTTTTGATAACCCGATCCTGAAACTTGTCAATGTAGAGAAAGTGCTATCTATTTATGAATCAATGTATCCTATTGAGGGAACAAAGTATATTTTCTTTGATGAAGTGCAGTATACTGATAATTGGGAGCTTTGGATGAAAGTGATTTACGACATTAGAAAGGATATTCGGCTGATTGCCACGGGATCCGCAAGCCCAATTTTGGAAAAAGGTTCTGCAGACAGTGGTACAGGGCGATGGAGCGTTCTTAAAATACCTACCATGTCATTTTATGAGTATTGCAGGCTGCTTGATCTCGAGTCGCCTGTCTTGCCGGAGAATTTTCACTTGTCGGAGCTTAACCGTATGAGTCTTGCGCAGCTTGGCGATTTGATGAATAAGTTCAATCCATTGCAAAATCATTTCAACCGTTATCTTATGATAGGCGGTTTCCCGGAGCTGGTGTTATCGGATGACGATGCCTATGCGCAAAGAATGTTACGGGAAGATGTGGTTGATAAGGTTATCAAGCGAGGCGTGCTGACTCTTTTTAATATCCGAAGCCCTTTGCTGATGGAAAAGCTGTTTCTCTATCTTTGCATGAACTCCACGGAAATTTTTAATGCGACCACTGCGGCAAAGGAACTGGAGAATACCTCTATCGCAACAATTGATAGTTACATCCATGCATTGGAAATGTCCAACCTCATTTATCTGGCTAAACCAATGAATGTAGGTAGTAAAGGTGCACTAAAGGGTAAGCCGAAAATTATTATTGCAGACGCAGCGATCCGCAATGCCGTGCTGATGATTGACGATGTACTTTCGGACGAAAGCGAACTCGGTACTATGGTGGAAACTACAGTTTATAAGCATATAGCATCTTTTTATCAGGGTACCACTGCAAGCATCGGCTATTTCAGAAAAGCAAAGGATAATCAGAAAGAGGTAGATGTGGTGGTGGAACTGCCGCGTCAGAAAATTCTCTGCGAAGTAAAATACCGCAATAATTCCCATATCGCGGCAACGGATGCCATTGTTGAGTTATGTCAGGATGGAAAATCTAAAGTAACCAGTGCATTTTTAATCACGAAACGGCTGGATGATTTTGGAATTACAAAACATGAAACAAAAGTGCCCATTTTGCGCGTCCCTGCCATTGCTTTTCTCTATCTTTTAGGGAAAGCCGAAGCGGAGCGGAGAGGCACTACGAAATGAGAACTGTTGGCCTTGATAAATTCCCAGTCGTCCCGAACGGTGATGCAGCCTGTATAGTAACCAATCTGCGCCTCATAACTGTTCCGTATGATTGACATTAAAAAAGTGGAAAATAAAGCGTGTGCTTGGTAAAACTGTTTTAAAAATGTCCATAGGAAGCATTCCCATGGGGGAATGAGGACACTCAGAATATTCTGGATATTCTGGCCGGGCATAATGTCCGCGCCACGTTTTTTATGACTGGCGGGTGGGTGGAATCCTATCCGGATGATGTGAAGGCAATCTATGAGGCCGGACATGACCTGGGCAATCACAGCGAAAATCATAAAAATATGAGTCAGCTTTCCACGGAGGAGATTACGGAGGAGATCATGTCGGTTCACGAAAAAGTGAAGGAACTGACCGGCTATGAGATGTTCCTCTTCCGTCCGCCCTACGGGGATTACGATAATCATGTGATCGCCGCTGTGACCGCCTGCGGCTATTATGCGATTCAGTGGTCCATCGACAGTCTGGACTGGAAGGATTACGGCGTGGATGATATCATTGATCGGGTCTGCAATTCCGACAATCTGACCGGCGGCGCGATTATCCTCTGCCATAATGGAGCGACTTACACAGCACAGGCGCTGGATCAGCTGCTGACAAACCTGGAGGAGCAGGAGTATGAGATTGTGCCGATTTCGGAACTGATCTATACGGGGGATTATCACATGGATGTGAATGGAATGCAGATTTCAGACGAATGATGGGGAGAACCTTATATTATATATTAAAAAAACAGACATAAAAAATCCCTCCTGTCGCGATACATTCTGTACGCGACAGGAGGGATTTCCGCAAATATGCGGGATTAAACTTTCATCGCATTGTGATTATCTGCTGCGTTTCCGTTTTGTGTGATAGGCGGTTATGCCTGACACGCCGACGCCGGATATAAGCAACAGTACAAGCCATAGCACCATCCGGCTGTTGTCTCCGGTCAATGCGCTTGCTGTATTGTCCGCAGATGTGACGGAGATATCTGTATCACTGGTCTTCGCGCTTACAGTACTGTTCGCGGATTTGTCAGAGGTACTTGTATCATCGGTCAGCGCGCATGTAGTGCTGTCCGCGGATGTGACGGAGGTGTCTGCAGTATCAGTTGTATTATCGGTCTTCGAGGATGTTTCGGTCGTTTTTGTTTCTGTTTCAGCAGTTTTTACTGCTTTCCAGGAAATTGCTATAGGGGACAGTCCCGTGAGGGTAACAACCAGGCCGTCTTCGGTCTTTGTGATTGCAGGGGTCTCTGTATCTCCTGCCTTGATGCCAAGTCGTTCTGACGTCACAGTGAACATATGCACAACATTAAATTCATAGCTGCTGTCCGTCCCTTCCGGGTAGGGCAGGGTTACGGTGATACCGGACAGAGGGAAGTTGTCTTCCGTGGCGTCCACCCATGCGCCGTTGTCCACCCGGTATTGCAGCGTCACATCGTAGACAGCGGTGTTATTTTCCGTATAGCCTGCCTTGATGGTGACCTGACTGATGAGAGCCGCCCGCAGTTCCTCTACGTCGGCGTACAAATGCGCAAGCCCCTCCGGCAGGGTGGTCAGGCTCTCTACCTTTTGCCGAATGTCGAGGCTCTCGTCCGCTTCGTCCAGAACCAGAATGTCGGTGTAATCCGCATGGTAGCTGTCACCGCAGCCGGAGCAGGTGTAGACCGTATAGCCCTGGTCAGTGTAGGTGGGGGCGACTACTTCGGTGGCCTCATAGCTGTGGCCGGTGGCGGGAACCGTGACCGTTTCACGGCTGAGCTCCTCGTTGCAGGCGGTGCAGTAAACCACGCTGTCATAGGAACCGGTCTCAGTGCAGGTAGCCGCAACGTTGTTCTCTACCACAGCTTCACCAGCGGTGTGACCGGTAGCCGGAATCGTTTCGCCTGCGGTTATTGTCTCGCCGCATACCGTGCAGACCTCATCCCCGGTGTAGCCATCCTCCGTGCAGGTCGCATCCTTCGCGTTCTGGATCTCCGTCGTGTGGCCAGTCGCTGGAATGACTTCTCCTGAAGTTATCGTCTCACCACATACAGTGCAGACCGCATCCCCAGTGTACCCATCCTCTGTGCAGGTCGCGTCCTTCGCGTTCTGGATCTCCGTCGTGTGGCCAGTCGCTGGAATGACTTCTCCTG
>JAJQAD010000074.1:0-2959 GCA_021204005.1 Clostridiales bacterium | reverse complement strand
AAGTTATCGTCTCGCCGCATACCGTGCAGACCATATCTCCCGTATAGCCGTCCTCTGTGCAGGTCGCGTCCTTCGCATTCTGGGTTTCCGTCGTATGTCCAGTTGCGGAAACCGTCACGGTGTAGCTGTCGCCGCAGACAGAGCAAACATACACCTTCTCGCCGTCTATGGTGCAGGTGGCAGCGGTGGAAGCGTCCTCATCCAGCAGATAGGTATGCTCCTGCAGATTCTCCACGCCCTTCACATAATCCACATAGAATTTCAAGGCGGCCAGGGCCCTGCCGTTATCATCAAACAAAGCCTGATTGTCGAAGGATGTACCTTCGCTGTCCTCCATGCTGTAGCTGATGTAGTCGCTGGCCCACTTGGTGGCCCAGCCGGTGCCTTCGTCATAGGTGTTGGGAAGCGCAGTCCATGCAGGCTCCCAGTAGAACATGCCGGTGCATCCGCTGGAGTTGGCGGCGGTGTCCAGAATGGCGGTGAGGGCGGCCTCCTGGCCGGCCTCGGAGATGGCGTAGAGGTTGGCATTCATGTCGAAGTCATCAAAGGAGGTGACCTGGTTGCCACAGTTATCGTAGTTCTCGCTGGTGTAGGGATAGGCGGTCTCAGCGATGAACACCTCTTTGCCGTAGTTCCTGGAGATGGTCTCAATCTCGTTTTGCAGATTGCTCAAGGTACCGTGCCAGTACATATAATAGGAGATGCCCATAGCGTCATAGTCCACCCCGGCGTCGTTCAACAGACCGGCATACCATGAGGGGTTGGCGTTGTTAGGGTTAGTAAAGTGGAGAGCCACCTTAATGTCCGTTCCATAGCCAGCGGAAATATTGCGGACAGCCTTGGAGCCGGAGCTGAACAGAGCGCAGATGTTCTGCCAATCCTCATTGGTATCATAGTCGCTCCAAGTGGTGATCTTCTCGCCACAGAAAGCGCCGTTGGTCTCGTTGCCCACCTGCACCATGCCCACGTTGACGCCCGCCTCCAGCAGAGTTTCCAGAGACTCATAGGTGTAGGTGTAAAGGGCATCGACCTTCTCGTCGATGGTCATGTCCGCCCATGCCTTGGGAGCCAGCTGGCGGCCGGGGTCAGCCCAGAAGTCGGAGTAGTGGAAGTCGATGAGAACAGTCATACCTGCATCGGAAGCCCACTTGCCGATGATGGCGGCTGTGGCCACATCGTTATTGCCGCCGCCGTAGGGGTTGCCGTCCTCATCATAGGGATCGTTCCAGACGCGGAGGCGCACCCAGTTCACGCCGCACTCGTTATACAGGAACTTAAAGAAGTCCACGGCGTTATTCTTTCCCTTGCTGTACTCGTTGCCCTCGTAATCATAATAGACAGCGCCGTTTTCCCAATTGGTGTAGAAGGTAGAGAGATCCATGCCCCGCATGAAGCCGCAGGAAAGGTCGCCGGTGGTGATCTCCTCGCTCGGGTCAGCGGTGGACTCGGTGACCGTGATGGCAGCAACGTCGGTATCCCTCAGAATGTCCGTATCGCTGGAATCCTGAAGGTTGCAGGCGATGTAATAGGTGCCCACAGAGGGGAACTCAATGGTGACGCTGTTGGACAGACCGGTGTTGGGAGAGATGGTGCAGTCGGTCAGGCCCTCGCTGTGGCCGTCTGCCCAGCTGTCCGCCCAGACCCAGAGGTAAACGTCGCTCTGCTCAGACAGGTCGATTTCCTCGTCGCCGTAGGTGACAGAAATAGTAAAGGTGATGGACTCATTCTGCTCGCAGGTGGTAGCGGATGGGATAATGGAGACGTCGTAGGTGTCGGTGACGCCGCCGGAACCGGTGCCGGTGATGGTGAAGTCCACGCTACCGGAGGCGAGAGTATTCCAGTCGGAATCGTACAGCGCTGCCTCAACAGTATAGGTGTTCCCCTCTGTGAAGTTGTCAGAGGACAGAGAGATGGTAGTGGAGGTGGTGGTGGAGCTACCGTTGACCGGCGTGACCCAGTCGTTGTCATTCTTATACCAGATGGACAGGGTGTAGCCATCCGGGATGCCGTCACCGTCATATTCGCTGTCGGTCACGTTGATGTCCGCGGTAACAGTCACGTTGTCGCCCAGAGCGGGAGCTTCCTCGGAGATTTTCAGAACCACTCCGTAGGAGATCTCATTGTCCTCCGTCACCGTGAAGGTTTCGGAAAGGGCGTCGCTAATCCAGCTGCCGTTCTCCCAGTACCCAATATAAATCTGGTACGTTCCAGCTGAATAGCCGGCGATGGTGTAGCTGTCACCGCTGGTAATGTTGGTGTTAACATAGGTGGTGGACCAGCTGGAGTCGGCAATCTGCACGTTATAGTAGCTGGTGTCGGTGGCCGTCTCGGAAAAGTTGACCGTGATGGAGCCGCTTTCAGTCATGGTGGTGTCGCTCAGGGATGCGGTGCCTTCCGCAGCAAAAGCTGTCGGCGTTGCCACGGAAAACAGTATGAGGACCGCCATCAGGACAGAGATCCATTTGCGTAGTGTCTGCTTCATGTGTAATGCTTGTTTCATAAAAAATCTCCTTCTTCTCCTTTTACAATGTATTTATTAGATATTTATTTTCTAAAATCTATCTAGAACACATTCTAGCCGTTTTCAAATAGTATAGCAAAAGCATGTCCAAAATACAATAGTTTCGGAGAAAAGTTTATGAATTATCTTAAAAACACCTGTTGTGCTAACCCTTAACCTCATGTATAATGTGAGCGTTGGCAATGAGCCGTGCGAATCCTGCGAAAGGAAATGCGGCTGCTGGCAGCCGGCATTTACAGGCGCAGGATTCATAGGGCGAAGCCCGGAGAGCTCGGGAGAGGAGCTCCCGAGCGGGCACGGCGAAAAAGAGTGCGAATCTGCCAGGAGGAAATGCGGCTGCCAACCTAATGGAAGGATTTTGTATGAAGGCAAAGTATAAGGGAATCCTGTTTATCATCCTTTCTGCGTTGTGTTTTGCGTTTATGAACATGTTTGTAC
>JAJQAD010000140.1 GCA_021204005.1 Clostridiales bacterium | reverse complement strand
GAATAAAATTTTAAAGATCTGCTCTCTGATTTCTCTTCGGCTCATCCTGTCCTCCCCTGATGATGATAAATTTCTGCCCGCAACATATCCCGGCATAATCTTTATAGTCCGTGTTTCGGGAAAATCATTTTCCTTTCATTATACAGACTGTTTCATGTCTACTTCCGCAATCCGGATATTCACGCTGGAAGCCTCCAGGCCTGTCATATTCTCAATCGCGGCTTTCACTTTTTCCTGTACATTTTTTGATACCTCCGGAATGGTATAACCATAGGCCAGATTTAACGCAAGATCTACGGAAACCTTTTCTTCTTCCACGGAGATCCGCACCCCTTTGGAGAGATTTTTGATTCCCAGACGGCTCACCAGATCATTCGTAATGTTGCCATACATGGAGGTCACTCCCTCAACCTCAGTTGCCGCAAGGCCGGCGATGATCGCGATTACCTCATCCGCCACCTGGACTTCACCCATCGCATCTGCCTTCAACTTAATTCCGTTTCTATTCTCAGCCATAAGAAAACCTCCTTCTTCTCTCACTTCCGGATCACCCCGAATGATATTGCGGTAAAAAACCGTTACTGATGATACCCGCGGTCCCAAAGTCATGATTCGAACCGCAAGCACTCCGCTCATGACCTTTTGCCCCCAGTATCATCAGTATAACAAAAATATCCGCGTTTGAAAACTGTTTTTGACAAAGGAAAATAGTAATAAAACGATAAAGTAATCCTATTGTATACAATCAGCGCAGTTCTTCCGCATGCAGACTGCATCTGTTCACCAGTTCCTCCTCCGAGATTACCGGAACTCCGAGACTTCGCGCCTTATCCAGCTTGGATCCCGCATTTTCCCCGGCAACCAGGAAGCTGGTCTTTTTGCTTACGCTTCCGGTACACTTTCCGCCATTCTCTTCGATAAAAGCTGCGATTTCCTTTCGCCCGAAGTGCTCCAGCGTCCCTGTCACCACGATGGTCAGTCCATCCAGAGGCTTTGCTGCAGTCTCCTCTTCTGCGTGCTTCGCAGAGGAAATATTTACGCCCAGTTCCTCCAGACGGCGGAGCAGGTTTCGGTTATCCTCCTCCGCAAAAAAGCTGTGGATGGACCGGGCTGTGATCTCTCCCACATCGGGGAGCTGCACCAGCTCTTCCACCGAAGCCTCCGCCAGTTCCCAGAGGTCGCGATAATGCCTCATGATGGACCGGGCGGAAATCTTCCCGACATTGCGAATCGCAAAACCAGTCAGAAGGCTGTCCGCGTCATTCGTCCTGGAGGCCTCGATCGCGGCTAAAATGCGGTCGGTATTTTTCTCTCTGCCCAGGATTCCCTTCTCAATCAGCTCCTCCCGGTGCTCCCGAAGACGGTAAATATCCGCGGCGTCATGGAGATATCCCTCCTCCACCAGACTCTCAATATACCTGCTTCCGAAATTTTTGATATCCATGGCATCCTTGCCCGCAAAATAAGCCAGAGTGCGCTTCAGCTGTGCAGGACACGAGGGATTCTCACAGTATATATCACAGGTATCTTCCTCCCGGATGAGCGCCGCCTGGCAGACCGGGCAACGATCGGGAACTTCGTAAGGGCGCTGCGTCCGCTGTGTGACCCGGACAATCGCCGGAATAATCTCTCCCTGCTTCCGGCAGATGGCTCTGCACCCCTCCGAGATACCCATATTCCGGATAAAATCTGCATTGTGCAGCGTCGCTTTCTGCACATTCGTTCCGCACAGGCGCACCGGCTCCGCAAACACGGCACGGAATGTCATCTTTCCGGTCCGGCCCACATTGACCTCAATCCGGTCGATGACCACCTCTTTTTCTTCCGGCGGATACTTATAAGCGATATGTCCGGCAGAATACTTGCTTCCCGCGGGGAAATCCGCACGGTATGCAGTCTGGTCGATTTTTACCACCGCGCCGTCAATATCATATCCAAAGCTGCCGCGGTTCTCACCGATCGCATCGATGGCAGCCAGCACTTCCTCCGCATCCGAACAGAGTGTGTGCGGCACCACGACAACCCCTTTCTTTTTTAATTGCTCCAGGCCGTCCGCATGGGACTGCATGAGATCCATGCCGTTGTCATAGGCATCCTGAACGTTGAAGACAAACATCTTAAGTCTGCGCTTTTTCACCACAGAAGATTCCAGCTGACGCAGTGTCCCCGCTGCCAGGTTTCTCGGATTCGCCGCCGGCTTTTTCCCTGCATTCTCCTGCGCCTCGTTAAACCTGTCAAAATCCTCCAGGGACATATACACCTCTCCCCGGAGCTCCACATAGCCCGGGATATCAAGTGTTTTTCTGACATCAGGGATAACAAGCGCATTCTGCGTCACATCCTCCCCAACCAGTCCGTCCCCCCGGGTCTCCGCGAGGGTCAGCTGACCATCCTGATAGCGCAGGCTCATGCTTAGGCCGTCGATTTTCTCCTCTACACTGAAGCGGGCATCCGGATGCATACGCTGCACTTTTTCCACCCAGTCAACAATCTGACCCTTTTCAAAAACATCCTGGATGCTGAGCATCGGCACATGATGTGTCACCTCCACACCGGCCTCACGCTTCGCGCTGCCGCCGATCTTCTGTGTGGGGGAATCCGGCGTCACCCAATCCGGATGCTCCTGTTCCAATGCTTTCAATTCCAGCATCAGCTGATCATATTCGTAATCGCTGATCTCCGGCGCATCTTCATTGTAGTACCGGTTCATGTGATACTCGATGATCTGTCTCAGCTCATCATATCTCTGTCTCGCATCCATCCTCTTCTCCCTTATTTTCATCCTCTTTCGCCCGCTGTACCAGGCGATTTATCCGGCATCCTCAAATACCAATCCATTCCGGCGTACGATGCTCCGTATTTCATCGGCCGGTTTTTTTCTTCTGTCCCTTCGGCGCACTGTAACTATGCTCGATCAGACGATATAACTCCTGCTTCTCCGCCGGGGTGACATCCCGGTAAGTTCCCGGTGCCAGATCGCCGAGATAAATATTCATAATCCGCACGCGCACCAGACGCCTGACCCGGTAACCAAACACTGCACACATCCGGCGGATCTGACGGTTATATCCCTGTGTAAGCACCATGGAAAATGTGCGCCGGCTTTTTTTCTCAATCATGCACCGCCGGGTCGTTACATCCAGTTCTTCCAGATACACTCCGCTCCGCATCCCTTCGAGAAACTCGTCCGTGATATCATGATCCACCGTGACCACATACTCTTTTTCATGAAAATTTCCGGCCCGCATAATTTTGTTGACGAGGTCGCCCTGGTTCGTCAGCAGAATCAATCCCTCCGAGTCCTTGTCCAGACGCCCGGCAGGGTAAATCCGCACCGGATAGTTTATGTAATCAATGATATTGTTTTCTTCCCTCTTCTCAGCGGTACAGACAATTCCGCGCGGTTTATGAAAAGCAATCAGCACTTCCTGCTCCTGCGCCTGCACCGGCTCTCCGCAGCAGAACACCTGCATGCCGGGCTCTACCCGGTCCCCGCATACCGCCGTCCTCCCGTCGATGGTAACCTGCCCGGCCTCAATCCGGCGGTCGGCCTCGCGCCTGGAACAGACGCCGGCCTCGCTCAGATATTTGTTGATTCGTACTCCTTTTTGAAAATTGTTTTCCGATTTCATCATTTCCAACCACGGTTCTCTTCCGCCTGACCTGCCCCGCGTTCTTCGCTTACCTCTCATTTTTGTAAGCTTCCAGCCTGCATTGATTTTCTTCTTCAAAATCAATCATCTCACGCGCGAGCTCCGTCGCGTATACGCCGGCTCCCTTATATTTATGAATCGCTTTTTTCAGTTCTTCCGCCCCGCGGCGATTTCCTTTCTGCATCATGTCCGCGACATGCGGCGTTTTATCCGAAAGCGCTGTCCTCATCTTTACAGCGGATTTCAGCATTTTCCCCGCCATCGGCTTCGGTTCCGCCTCCTCTTTGCCGTTTCCTTTCAGCCTGGCATTTGCCTTATCCTCAAACTCTTTCATCTTCCCGGCTTCCACATGAAGCTCATAGGCGAGTTCTTCGTCATAGACATCCTGCAGCACCTGGTAAATTGCTTCCCGGCCCATGCTGGAATTTCTGCAGATTTCATGCAAAAGCCGGTCCTCATCTTTTTCGTTCATTCAAAGATACCTCCTGTTATGTCTTACAGAAATAGTATCCCGTTGAACGCCTTCCTTTATACGCTTCAAGTCCGGACAATCAGTCATATGTGTACCGTTTTAAACATCAAGGCAGGGAACAGCGTGAACTGCTCCCTGAGATATCAAAAATGTTATCTGAACATCTGACAGTCCGGTAATTATAATTCATCAGGAAATCATTGCCGGGTTACCTGTCTTATTCCATGCATGTCCTACATGCCCGCAAGAATGTCTGTGCGGATATAGCCGGTCTTGCCATTCCATGTAACCTTTGTCCATCCCTCACTGTAGCTCATCACAACAGTCACCTTTTCCCCGGAATAAGCCAGACCGATACGGTCGGAGCTCTCGCTCATGGAAGAGCGGATATTCACGGAGGATGTCAGCGTGATCGTTGTGCCCGCGGAAAATCCCGTGGAGGATGAGGAGGAAGAAGATGAAGAAGTTGAGATATATTCTGACTTGATATATCCGACGATATCTCCGCTTTTCACCTTTGTCCAGCCGTCAGAAGTAACCGCAAGCTGACGAATCTGCGAACCTGCAGTCGCTGAGGCCAGAACATCTGCGGACTCGCTGGGATTCTCCCGGATGTATACGGTATCTGTCACGTATACCCATGCTTTTTCCTCCGTCTCTGACGATTCCGAGGAAGCATCTTCTGTATCATCAGATGACTTCTCATCCGCATCGGACTCATCCGCCGCGCCATCCGAATCGTCTTCATCTGAGCTGTCCGACGTCTCATCTGAGCTGTCTGACGTCTCGTCCGAGGACGTATCCGCAGCCTCATCCGACTGCGACTCCCCGACCTGTTCAGCCGCTGCCGCTGCCTTCTCCGCCAGCACAGACTCATATTCACTCTGCCATGTGCTGATCGCTGTGGCCAGATCCCCTTCCACCAGAGTGCGCAAAGCCTCATCCTGTTCCAGCGCCTGCTCATACTTTGTCTGGACTCCTGCCTGCAGCGCGATCACATCCTCGCTCTGTTCATAAGTCTGAATCAGCTGCAGAGTCTCCTGGTCCAGCGTATACTCCTGATACAGCAGATTGAACGGGCTGTAGGTATTGTCAATGTAAGCCGTACCGTCCTCCGCCGTGCGGACATAGAAGAAATCCATCCCGGCTGCGGTCGTCTCGATCTCATTATACTTTACATCAAAAGACACGGAAACAATATAAGAGGAATCATCCGCTCCCGTCTTGGTATAGCAGACAATATTCTCATAAGATTCCACAAACTCACTGTACATCTGGATGTAAGTCTGTTCCGTCTCCGACATGGGATAAGCATACTGAAGAATCGTGCTCACATCGCCGTCTGCATAGCATGCATAATAATTAGTGACAACCTCATTGATCTGCTCATAGGCATCCGTCTCGTATTCCTGGGAAGATACCGGCTGCTCCTTGTTCTCCGCCGCTTTCTTTTCCATTGTCTTCCGGATGCCGATCACGGCAGCGGCAATCACAACAATCGCGACTACTATGCCAATCAGAATCGGAATCAGATTCTTTCTGGCGATCTTCTGTACTTTTTCCTTTCTGGCAGCTCCGGCGTCCACACTTCTGCGCCTGGTTTTTTTCCGGGAGATAATCTCATCCTCGATTACTTCACCCGTCGCCGTTTTTGATTTATCCTTTACAGACTCCTGGGAAATAAACTCAAGATCATCCAGGATATCTCCCTCCGGCTTTGTCTCTTTTTCATCAGGTGTCCCGGCTTCCTCTTCTGCAGAATTCTCTGCTTCATCCGATATAACCGCTTCCCTGTCAGTGACATCATCACCGTTCTCATCCGGATTACTTTCCGCAGAGCCATCTGCTTCATCCGGTATTTTCTGTTCTTTATCTGTAACATTGGTATCATCTGCATTATCAGTATCAGCTGCGTTTACATCTGCGACATCAGTATCAGCCGCATCCGAATCTGTATCATCGATATCAGACGGATCTGCATCTGCAGCATCAGCTGCATCCGGTTCTCTGACATCGACATCAGACACATCCGGTTTACCATCAACGCTTTCCCCGGTTTCCATAATCTTTTCCGGTTCTATCTCATCATTTTCTATATTTTCATCGACTGGTTTTTTCTCAAAGTCTGACATAGGCAAAACTCCTTTTCGCGTCCATTCGTGGATGTAATTCTACCATAATCAGTCCTATTTAGCAAGGCGGCATTTATAAAAGCATTGTAAACGAAAAATGAAAAAGTAAATTCTACTTTTGCATTCAATAGTGGATTTTAG
>JAJQAD010000195.1:4174-6402 GCA_021204005.1 Clostridiales bacterium | reverse complement strand
CCATTGCGTGATGGCTCCCATGCCGGGACTGTTGAAGCAGGTCAGCCAGTCTGACGTGCAGGAATTTACGTTCCACTCGCCGGAGGACGACCCGGTTTCCATGGACTGGGGCGGGAAGCAGGTAGAGACCGGTCTGTTCCATGATATCCTGGCGGAGGACGGAGCGGATGCGAAGGTCCTGGCAACTTATACGTCCGGTTATTTTGCCGGCCGCCCGGCGCTGATCGAGACGGCGGTGGGAGCAGGTCGGGCACTTCACTTCGGAGGCACGTTTACCAGGGAGAATACCCGGACATTCCTGGATTATGCGGGAACGGCGGAACCATTTGCGGATCAGATCACGGTTCCGGCTGCGTGTGAGATTGCGCTGCGCGAGAAAGAGGGAAAGCAGTATTTCTTTGTGCTGAATTATACGGATCAGCCGCAGACGATTATCCTGCAGGAGGAAAAGACGGATATGGATACCGGCGATCGCGTGTCGGGTGAAGTCAGGCTGCAGGCGTATGGGACGAAAGTGTACGTATAGAAAATTTCCTCTTGCATATCATGGCCGGCTGTGTTAATATTTCATATAGTTGTGGGTGTCTGACAGGCATCCTGTGTGATTTGCAGATTTGTGCAGGCCGTTTGTGTGTAATGCAAACTGGTTTTGAGATACAGGAGGTGTGATTCGTGGATACAGTGAGAGTGATTGTAAAGATTGTTTTTATGATACTGAGCGTTGTGATGACAGTGATTGTCCTGATGCAGGAGGGCAAGGGCAACGGGCTCGGTTCTCTGTCCGGTTCTAACATCGACAGTTACTGGGGCAGGAACAAGGGGCGCTCGATGGAGGGCGTACTTGTGAAGGTGACGCGGGTACTGTTAGTCATTTTCCTTGCGGGTGCTGCGGCAATGAATATCGGAAGTTTCCAGTAAGAGTACACAAGAGGCTGTCGTGAGCAAGCGACAGCCTCTTCTATTATACAAGGGTGCGTATGGAGAATTTTGAAAAAAGAAAAAAAGTAATCTATGATTTTATCTGTGATGAGTGCTACACTCCCATGAAGATGAAAGAAATCGCGATTGTTCTGAATATTTCGCGGGAACAGCGCGCAGAACTTCAGGAGGTGCTGGATGCGCTTCTCGCGGAGGGGAAAATCGAGGTTTCCGACAGAGGGAAATATCACAAAGGGAAAAAGCACTTTATTACGGGAGTGTTTACAGCGCATGCCCGCGGTTACGGTTTTGTCACCGTGGAGGGCGAGGAGGAGGATATTTTTATCGCCGAATCCAATGTTGGCGCTGCCATTCATGAGGATATGGTGCAGATCGTTTATATCCCGTCCTCCGGCAGACGGAAAGAGGGGAAGATTGTCAAAATTCTGGAACATGGTCTGAAGACACTGGTGGGAACTTATGAGAAGAGCACTGAGACATACGGTTTTGTCCGGCCGGATAATCCCCGGATCCGGATGGATGTGTTTGTGCCCGCGGAACGCTCGAAAAAAGCGGTGGACGGGCATAAGGTGGTTGTGAAGCTGACCTCTTACGGGGAGGGCGGCAAAAAGCCGGAGGGGAAGGTTGTTGAGATCCTCGGACATATCAATGATCCGGGCACCGATATTCTTTCTCTGGTTCGGGCATATGACCTGCCGATGGAGTTCCCGGAAAAGGTATTAAACCAGGCGGAGCGCGTTTCGAATCCGGTATCAGAGGCGGACCGGGCGGGGCGGCTGGATCTTCGGGACTGGCAGACCGTAACCATCGACGGGGAGGACGCAAAAGATCTGGACGACGCTGTGACGCTGCGGCGGACAGAGGATGGCTATGAGCTGGGCGTGCATATCGCGGATGTGACCAATTATGTGCAGGAACATAGTGCTCTGGATGTGGAGGCGTTAAAGCGGGGAACCAGTGTGTATCTGGTGGATCGGGTGATTCCCATGCTGCCGCATACGCTTTCTAACGGCATCTGTTCCCTGAACCAGGGCGAGGACAGGCTGGCGCTCAGCTGCATCATGTCGATTGACAAAAACGGTGCGATTGTCGGACACGAGATTGCGGAATCGGTCGTCCGGGTGGATTGCCGCATGTCCTACACAGACGTGAATAAGATTATTACGCTGCGGGACGAGGAGACGACGAAAAAATATGAGGACTTTGTTCCCATGTTTTTTGCCATGAAGGAGGTTGCGGATCTGCTGCGGGCGAAGCGCAGGAAACGAGGATCCATTGATTTTGATTTT
>JAJQAD010000195.1:0-4164 GCA_021204005.1 Clostridiales bacterium | reverse complement strand
CCTATGACCGGAATCCGGCGACAAAAATCATTGAAGATTTTATGCTGGCGGCCAACGAGACTGTAGCACAGGATTATTTCTGGCAGGAAATCCCTTTTCTGTACCGGACGCACGAGACACCGGATGAAGAAAAAATAAAAAAAACTGAGCATGTTTATCAACAATTTCGGTTATCACATTCATGTTGGATCAGGAGAGATTCATCCCAAGGAGCTGCAGAAGCTTTTGGGTAAAATCGAGGATACTCCGGCGGAACCTTTGATTTCCCGGCTGACCCTGCGTTCCATGAAGCAGGCGCGGTATTCCGTGGAATGTGTGGGACACTTTGGGCTGGCGGCAAAGTATTATTGCCACTTTACTTCCCCAATCCGCCGGTATCCCGATCTGCAGATTCACCGCATCATCAAGGAAAATCTTCGGGGGCGGATGAATGAGAAACGCCGTCAGCATTATGATCAGATTCTGCCGGAGGTGGCGAAGAAGACCAGCGAATTGGAACGACGTGCGGACGAGGCGGAGCGCGAGACCATCAAGATGAAAAAAGTGGAGTATATGGAAGCGCGGATTGGACGGACCTATGAGGGTGTGATTTCCGGGATTACCAAATACGGGATCTACGTGGAACTTCCGAATACCATCGAAGGACTGGTGCATGTTATGAGTCTGAAGGATGACTACTATAATTATCTGGAGGACACTTATGAAATGGTGGGAGAGCACACGGGCAAAAGCTATAAGCTGGGCCAGACAGTGAAGGTGCAGGTGGCCGGGACGGACCGGCTGATGAGAACGATTGATTTTATATTGTGTGAATGAGGGTAATGGATTTTGTTTTGAGCAGGTGAAAGTTAAATATATGTTAAGGGGAAGTATATTTGTGTGGAGAAATATGAGGTATTATACACTTTTGTTGCTTTAACCGTGTGATTAGATATCATCCCACTAAAACAAATTTTTATGTGAATTGGTGGGCTAAAATGATAGGAAATTACCCACTAAAAAAGAATTGTTACAATTTAGTAGGTGGAAGTGAAGGGAGATAGCCCACAAAAATAAGGTTTATTGTGAATTGGTGGGCTGAAGTGAAGGAAGATAGCCCACAAAAATAAGGTTTATTGTGTTTTGGTGGGTGGCAGTGTGGGAAAATAACCTACTAAATTTAGAATTATAAGAATTGCTGGGCAGCACAATTAGATAATCACCTGATAAAAAGAGAAAATGATAAAATGGTGGGCTTTTGAACGATGATTGCTTTAAAATAAAAGTAATGTAGAAATGTAGCGCTGTAGATGGATTTTTAGACAATATTGGACTTGCGAGACGTTGGTTTAAACAAGTACGAGAAAGGTTGCGCAATGGGAAAAGATAATATAAAATTGATTGCGAATAATAAAAAGGCGTATCACGATTATTTTATCGAGGATACTTATGAGGCGGGAGTCGCCCTCCATGGCACGGAGGTGAAGTCCATCCGGATGGGAAAGTGCAGCATCAAGGAGTCTTTTATCCGGATTGAGAATGGGGAGGTCATTGCCTACGGGATGCACATCAGCCCCTATGAGAAGGGCAACATCTTCAACCGTGATCCGCTGCGGCCGAAAAAGCTGTTGCTTCACCGCCAGGAAATCAACAAGATTACCGGAAAGATTAAGGAAAAAGGTTATACGCTGGTTCCGCTGAAGGTTTATATCAAGGGAAGCCTGATCAAGGTAGAGATCGGTCTGGCGCGCGGCAAAAAGCTTTATGATAAGAGGCAGGACATCGCGAAGAAAGATCAGAGACGCGAGGCGGAGAGAGAATTTAAGCAGAGGTTCTAGTTATACGTACAAAAATCCAAAAAGCAGGAAATCAGTCCGTAGAGAGCAGCAGAGCATACGGACAAGAATCATAAAACCATGGGAATCAGTCCGTAGAGCGTAGCAGAGCATACGGACGAGAATCGAAAAACCGTGAAAAGATCCGTAGAGCGTAGCAGAGCATACGGACGAGAATCATAAAGCCGGGGAAAATAGTCCGTAGATTATACAAATATACGGATATAAGTTATGTGTTGTGAGGAGGAATACATCATGGATAACGCAAGATTGCTTAAGTTAAGAGAAGAAATGAAAAAACGCGGCATCGACGCCTATGTCGTACCCACCGCTGACTTTCATGAGTCAGAGTATGTGGGCGCATATTTCCGGGCGCGGGAATTTCTGACCGGGTTTACCGGATCCGCGGGTACCGCTGTGGTGACGGAGGACAAGGCGGGGCTGTGGACGGACGGCCGGTATTTTATCCAGGCCGCGGCGCAGCTGGAGGGATCCGGATTCGACCTGTACAAGATGGGCCAGGAGGATGTGCCGGAGATTCCGAAGTTCCTGGAGGAGGAGCTTCCTGAGGGAGGCGTCGTGGGATTTGACGGCCGCGTTGTCAATGCGAAGCTGGCGGAGAAGTTTCAGGAAGTTGCAGAGAAAAAGCAGGGCAGCCTGTATGTGACGGAGGATCTGGTGGACCTGATCTGGGAGAACCGCCCGGCTATGGCCTGCACGCCGACCTGGATTCTGACGGAGGAATACAGCGGTGAGAGTACAGCCTCAAAGCTGAAACGCATCCGTGAGAAGATGGCGGAGGAGAAAGCGGAGTATCACATCATCGCCTCTCTGTATGATATCGCGTGGATTCTGAATCTCCGTGCGGACGATATTGAGAATGTGCCGGTGTTTTTGTCCTACCTGCTGATCGGGCCGGATAAGGCGACATTATTTATTCAGCCGGACGAGACAGACGACGCGGTGCGCGCGTATCTGGCGGACTGCGGTGTGGAGACAGATACTTATTGGAACGTTTACGAAGCGGTAAAGAAACTGCCGGAGAACGCTGCGGTTCTGATGAACAGAAAAGTTGTAAATTACCGTATGGTGTCGGCTTTGCCGGACGGTGTGAAGATCATAGATAAAGAAGATCCTTCTGAATTGATGAAGGCGATAAAGAATGAGACGGAGCTTACCAACACGCGCCGGGCTCATTTAAAAGACGGTGTCGCCATGACAAAGTTCATGTACTGGCTGAAGACGAACGTGGGAAAAATCCCCATGGACGAATACAGTGTGGGATGTTATCTGGACAACCTCCGCGCTTCTCAGGAGCATTTCCTGGATCTGAGCTTCGAGGATATCTGCGCCTATGGTTCCAATGCGGCTATGATGCACTATGCTGCCACGGAGGATCAGAAATCCGAAATTCATCCGGAAGGTATGCTGCTTGTGGATTCCGGCGGCCATTACCTGGAGGGGACGACGGATATCACCCGGACCTTCATTCTCGGACCGATCACGCCGAAGATGAAGCTCCATTATACCACAGTTCTGCGGTGTAATCTGGCGTTGGCCAATGTCAAATTCCTCTATGGATGCGGCGGCCTTTCCATGGATGTGGTCTGCAGAGGACCGCTCTGGGAGATGGGGATTGATTACCGCTGCGGCACCGGCCACGGTGTGGGTCATATCTTAAATGTCCATGAGGGACCGAACGGTTTCCGCTACAAGGTTGTGCCGGAGCGCAATGACAGCGGCCGGTTTGAGGCGGGCATGATCACCACGGACGAGCCGGGCGTTTACCTGGAGGGCGAGTACGGCATCCGGATTGAGAATGAGCTGATCTGCGTGAAGGATGAAAAAAATGAGTACGGCCAGTTCATGCGCTTTGAAAATATTACCTACTGTCCGATTGATCTGGACGGCGTCGACCCGGAGCTGATGTCGGCACGGGAGAAAAAACAGCTGAACGATTATCACAAGGTGGTTTATGAAAAAATCTCACCGTTCCTCACTGAGGAAGAGCGGGAGTGGCTGAAAGAGTATACGAGAGAAATCTGATGATACCAGGGTTAAACGGACATGTATGGAGCAATCCGTAGGTATCATCTGTAAGAAATTCTGATGCAAGTCGCAGACACTATATGGCAGCAATAAACATGGAATGGAGACTCACATGAAAAAAATAGTTCTCATAGACGGTCACAGCATTTTAAACCGCGCCTTTTTCGGCGTTCCGGATCTGACAAATTCCGAAGGGCTTCATACGAACGCCATTTTCGGCTTTCTGAACATCATGTTTAAAATTCTGGACGAGGAAAAGCCGGACTATCTGACGGTGGCATTTGACCGGAGTGAGCCGACG
>JAJQAD010000053.1 GCA_021204005.1 Clostridiales bacterium | reverse complement strand
CACATGATTCTCATTTCTTCCAGAAGGAAGGGTATTTTTCATAATATTTTGCATCAGCAAAGGCAAAAAACCTTCCTTTCTGCCAGCTTATGAAATACATCATCGCATATTTCAGGCAGTGGAGACCAATGACGTCGAAGAAATCTTCAAGCTTCACGAAACGGACAGCGACTGCCCCATAGGAAAAAACTTCTATCAAATCCTGTATCCGCACATGGAAGCTGCTGTAAATGCGATGAAAGCGGAGATGAAACAGGTAACCTTAAAAGTATTTTCCGCCTCTGGTCACGAAAAGGTTATTCAACACAGTTCTTTTCCTTCGCCACTTCCATCATCAGCTTGATCCGGTTTAGCTGGTTGACCCGGCTTGCACTGGGGTCATAGTCAATAGGAACGATGTTGGCCTGCGGATAAAACTCCTTTAATCTTTTCATAATCCCTTTGCCTACGATATGGTTGGGCAGGCAGCCAAAAGGCTGTGCGCAGACCACGTTATTGACTTTTCGGTGGATCAGGTCGATGATTTCGCCGCCCAAAAACCAGCCCTCGCCGCACTGGTTGCCGAGGCTTAAGATCTGCTGCGCATTTCGGCGGATCTCCTTAAAGCTGGCACTTTCCCGGAAATGTTCACTGTGATTCAGCGCCCGATATACAGGTTTTCTGGAGACATCCATGATGAGAGCAGCCGCATTGGCAATCACGGCAGCCAATTGCGAACCGCCCAGATACTTTTTACGGTAGACCGCGTTCCAGAAGACGTACTCCATAAAATCAATAAAATCAGGGACCACTACCTCGGCGCCTTCTTCCTCCAGAAGCCCAATCAGATGGTTATTCGCCAGCGGCATGTACTTAACAAGCACTTCACCAACAATACCAACTTTCGGTTTCGGCGGTTGATCTTTCAGTGGAAGGCGGTCAAACTCCTTGATGATATCCCGGCAGTTGCGGTAGAACGACCAACCTCTCGTAATGGATGGTTTCAACAGGTCATCGGTGCAGATCTTCTGCCACTTATCATACAGCTGATCTGCGGATCCGCCGACTTTTTCATAAGGGCGCACCCGGTGGAGGACACGCATCAGGGTGTCGCCGTAGATCAGCGCCTGCAGCATCCGGATTCCCATTTTTACGCTATAATGGAAGCCCGGATTTTTTTCCATGCCATTCATATTAGCGGAAATTACCGGGATATATTCATACCCGGCTTCCTTTAATGCTTTCCGGATAAAGCCGACATAATTACTGGCCCGGCACCCGCCGCCGGTCTGTGCCATCACGACCGCCAGGCGGTGCGGGTCGTATTTACCGGACGTCACAGCGTCAAGGATCTGACCCGTAGTGATGATGGCGGGGTAACAGGCATCGTTATTGACATACTTTAATCCGAGGTCAATGCTGCGCTGGTTTTCTTCCCGCAGCATCACGAAATGATATCCGCTGGCCCGCATGGCCGCCTCCATCAGTTCAAAATGGTAGGGAACCATATCCGTACATAGGATTGTGTATTTCTCATCGTGCATTTCCTGTGTAAATTCCGGCCGGTGAAAATCTTTGATCCGATGCTCTTTCCCGGATTCCGGATTCTCCTTCCGCATCTTCATAGCGGCAAGCAGGGAACGCACGCGGATCCTTGCCGCACCCAGGTTGCTGATCTCATCAATTTTTAACAGGGTATACATCCGTCCGGCCTGCGCCAGCAGATCCTGGACCTGGTCAATCGTGATCGCATCCAGCCCGCAGCCGAAAGAATTGAGCTGAACCAGTTCCAGATCTTTCCGGTGGGAAACAAACTCTGCCGCCGCATAGAGGCGGGAATGGTATGTCCACTGATTGGTCGCCCGCAGGACAAGGTTCCGATTGCTTAAGTCCGCCACACTGTCCTCCGTGAAAACGGCAAGGCCGAAGCTGTGTATCATTTCCGGAATACCATGGTTGATCTCGGGATCCAGATGATAAGGGCGACCGGCCAGGACAATGCCGGATGCATGGTTTTCCTCCATCCACCGGAGCGCTTTCCTGCCTTCCTCCAGGACATCCTCTTTATAATGCAGCTGTTCTTCCCATGCAAGGTGTGCCGCTTTTTCCACCTCGGACTTCCCGATATGATATTCCTTTTTCATAAACTCACAGAGGTTTTTCGTCAGGATTTCCTCGTCAGCGAACGAAAGGAACGGATTCAGATAGCGGATATTCTTTTCCCCAAGGCTGTCCACGTTATTCCGGATGTTCTCCGGGTAGGAGATGACCATGGGGCAGTTGAAGCTGTTCTGCTGAGCTTCGCGCTCTTTCCGCTCATAATAAACACATGGATAAAAAATAGTGTCAACGCCATGGCGGGCCAGCCACTCGATATGCCCATGTGCCAGTTTTGCCGGGTAGCATTCGGACTCACTCGGTATGGAGTCCATGCCCATGCGGAACACTGCCCGGTCAGAATAAGGGGACAGAATTGTCCGGAAACCCAGCTGCTTAAAAAACACCGCCCAGAAAGGGTAGTCCTCATACAGGTTTAAAACGCGGGGGATGCCGATTGTCCCCCGGTATGCTTCCTCTTTTGTCAGTGTATCGTAGGAAAACAGACGCCTGCGCTTGTACTCGAATAAATTCGGAGCCTGGTTTATAGTCTCTTTGTTCTGCAGGCCCTTTTCACAGCGGTTGCCAGAAATATAACGCGCACCGTCCGGGAACACATTGACCGTCAGGCGGCATCTGTTTGAGCAGCCATGGCAGTGCATCGTCTGTTTCTCATAGGAAAATGCTGCAATCTCCGCTTCGGACAGTATGGAGGAAGGCTGTCCCTGGCAACGTTCTTTCGCCAGAAGCGCTGCGCCGAATGCACCCATCAGTCCGGCGATGTCCGGGCGGATGGCCTCATGTCCCGCGGTCAGTTCAAAGCAGCGGAGTACCGCATCATTATAAAATGTGCCTCCCTGGACGACAAACTTTTCGCCGAGGACGGATACATCTTTCAGTTTGATCACCTTATACAGTGCGTTTTTTATGACGGAGTAGGCCAGTCCTGCAGCGATATCCTCTACCTTTGCGCCCTCCTTCTGCGCCTGTTTTACGTTGGAATTCATAAACACCGTGCAGCGGGTGCCGAGGTCAACCGGGTCCGTTGCAGCCACTGCTTTTGCGGCAAATTCCTCTGCAGTGCAGCCTAAGGAATTGGCAAAATTTTCAATAAAAGACCCGCAGCCGGAGGAGCAGGCTTCATTCAGAATGATGGAGTCCACGCTGCCGTTTTTGATGGTGATGCACTTCATGTCCTGCCCGCCGATATCCAGGATGCAGTCCACATCCGGCTCAAAATACCGGGCCGCGCAGTAATGAGTGATGGTCTCCACTTCTCCCTCGTCCAGGTGGAATGCATGTTTTAATAAATCCTCCCCGTAGCCGGTGGAACAGGAATACGCAATCTTTGCTTTTGGTCCCATGTGGCCAAACAAATCTAGCAGGGCATCCTTCGCGACCATGAGCGGATTGCCCCGGTTGCTTCCGTAATAAGAATATAACAGCTTCCCATCCTCCGAGACCACCGCCAGTTTCATGGTGGTAGAACCCGCATCAATGCCAAGGTAACAGTTCCCCTCATATCCGTCAATCAAACCTTTTGGAACCGTGTATTGGCTTTGGCGTTTCTTAAAAATTTCGTATTCTTCCTCTGAGGAAAACAGCGGCTCCAGATGGTTCATTTCCGATGTTATTGTACCTTCAGCCTGCAGCATCCCGACAAGATCCGCCAGCAGGACCGGCTTTCCCTTTACGCCTGCAGCAGCGGCGCCCATCGCAGCAAAAAGATGGGCAGACTCCGGCAGGACTGCATTTTCCTCCGTAAGTGACAGCGTACGGATAAATGCACTCCGAAGCTCCGGGAGGAAATGGAGCGGCCCTCCCAGGAACACCACTTTTCCCTCAATCTTACGGCCGCAGGCAAGCCCGCTGATCGTCTGGTTTACAACTGCCTGAAAAATACTGGCCGCCAGGTTTTCCCGGGAAACACCGTCGTTGATCAGCGGCTGGATGTCACTCTTGGCAAAAACGCCGCACCGCGCCGCAATCGGATAGATCTCCGTGTAAGAAGCTGCATATGTATTCAGGCCGGCCGCATCTGTCTGCAGGAGGGACGCCATCTGGTCGATAAATGCTCCCGTGCCGCCCGCGCAGATCCCGTTCATCCTCTGGTCAACACCATTTTTCAGGAAGATGATCTTGGCATCCTCGCCGCCCAGTTCGATGACTACATCAGCGTCAGGGACGGTTGCCTGCACGGCCGAGGTTACGGCAATGACTTCCTGCGTAAATTCCACATGCATATACTTTGCAAGGGCGAGCCCTCCGCTGCCGGTGACTGCAATGGTACAGCGCCGGTTACCGATCTGCGCATATACTTCTTCCAGCATACTTTTTACTGTATTTTTAATATCTGCAAAGTGACGCTGGTACTTTCCGTAGACGATGGTTCCCTCTTTGTTTACCGCTACCACTTTCGCGGTGGTAGAGCCGATGTCGATGCCAATAGAATAACTGCTTTCCATTTGTATATTGAAAACTCCTTCGTGATTTGTATCCGTTTTATCATATGATTCAGGCGGCAAAAAGGATATGCCGCTTTGGTATCCGCTGCTTTTAATTAAAGGCTACGAATTTATGGCTCAGCCTGTAGCACAGGATTGCAAAGCGCCGTCCCGCCTTCCCCGGGACATTGATAAATACCGCCAGGCTTCGATAGCGCAGGCGGTTCGCAAGAGGACGGTTTCTTTTCTTAAGGTCTATCCACATATCCCGGACCATGCGGTCTGCCTCCGGCGTATCATTCAGGCGGGTAAATGCGGTAGCCAGAAGTACAAAGAAAACGAGCGCATGATAGAGATATTTTGCCAGAAGGGGTTCTTCTTTTCTCAGTTCTGACAGATCACAGGACTCAAACATCAGGGTAGTCACCAGAATCTGGTGTTGGCATCGCTTTTTCAGGATATTCTCTGCCACGGACTGCCCTTCCCTGCCGATACAGTAATGATAGAGATCCACGTCCAGATAAGCCAGACGGCGGACTTCCCGGAGCGGAAGAAAAGCAAAGAGGTTATCTTCGTAAAAGATATGCTCCGGCAGCTCAATTCCACAGTCCCTTAAGAGCTGTGTCCGGTGTGTGGATGCGTGCATACAGAGATACTGCCAGGCTTTAAAATGATTCGTATCCTTCCACTGTATGATTTTCTTTTGTTCGAAAACATTTCCATACTTCATCACATGATTAAGAGAAGGATCGATATTATCATATACATAATTGGTGACCAGCAGATCCACGCCGCCCTCTGCCTCCAGCTGCTCCAACAGTGCCATCGCTTGCGCAAGCGCTTTCTCATCCAGCCAGTCATCCGAATCCACAACTTTAAAATACAGTCCTCGTGCTTCCCTGAGCCCGTGGTTGATCCCTGCACCGTGGCCGCCGTTCCCCTGAGTCAGGACACGGCAAATGCCCGGATACTGCGCTTCATATTGCGAAGCTATCTCCGCGGTCCGGTCGGTGGAACCGTCATTGACAATGAGTATCTCTGCCCGCTCCCCGGTTGTAAGCAGGCTGTCAATGCAGCGGCACATATATGCTTCAGAATTGTAGCATGGAACTGTAAATGTAATCAGTTTCCTGGTCATAACAATTTCTCCTGGGTATCATGACAGTACAGATTTCTTCTATTATCTACCCGATTTTTATCCTTTTTCAAATTAAAGTTTCATAAAAATAATATAAAATCTGTAAAGCATCAACGCCACAATCGGAACATCTGTCTCCTCTGCTTTCATTTCTAATGTTTATTCTTGACACCGCCCAACAACCTGTTGTACGATGTATTATACTTTTGTACGGAACACTCATCAACCATCAATATTTATTGACTTGTCGGATGGTTGATGAGTGAATGAAAGAAACAAAAATCAACGGAAGGATTAAATTAAAAATGATAAATCTGTAAAAAAAATGGTGTGACCGAACATGGCTGTATGCCGTTTATTTTCTGGGAATAGTAATGGGATGTACTCTGATCTGGAACTGGGCCTCCTGGGAGCAATCACAAAAACTTGTATGCATACTGGCTATCATAGTGCCGATGCACATTTTTGAAGAGAACTCATTTCCGGCGGGATTTTATTTCATGAATAACACGGGTTTTCATTCAAAAGAACCTATGGTATATCCGCAGAACCAGTGTACGAATATGGTTACAAACTTAGGCGCAGAGATCGTATTGGTTATAGTAACATTTTCGACGCTTAAAATAGAAATCAGCGCAGTTACACTTTGGTTTGCTATCAACCAATCTTTTTGAATATGCCCAAAACAAGGATTTTTCGGTAACACTTCCAACAGGCTTTATGTTTTCTGTGGATGGTGATGCGGT
>JAJQAD010000227.1 GCA_021204005.1 Clostridiales bacterium | reverse complement strand
TATTTTGCCGGGAACATATGCAATCTGGGGGAAGATAATTTGCGGGATAACAGGAGACCTTGGTTTGTATTTAAAATGTCTGTTGGAAGAATATGCCGGCCTGCCCTATATTGAGCGGGAGAAAATTTATTTTAAAGATTTTTATGATAAAATTGAAATGGCAATCGAGTATTCCCAGATGCTGAAGGTGCACCGGGCGGATGGGGTATTGTTTTATGTTTACCCTTATAAATTAATGGAAGATGCTTTGTCGACGAGATATTATCTCGCCTGCTATACAAAGAGGGAGCGCACAGGGGCAGATAAACATCTCGCATCACTGCGCGTATCCAGGTTAAAGGATGTGCGGGTATTGCGGGAAAGCGGAAGACTCAATAAAGAGGATGTGAAAGAGCTGGAGAAAGCCATCGCAGCCCGTTCGGTGCAATTCCTGGTCGATAATGAGGAGGAGATCCATGTCCGGCTGACGGATATCGGCATACGTAAATACCGGCAGCAGCTGTATCTGCGCCCGGCAAAGGATTCTGTCTTTCCTGACGGGCATACATACGTGTTTCACTGCACACAGTTTCAGGCGGAGGTTTATTTCTTGAAATTCGGGAAAGAAGCGCAGATTCTGAAACCGCAGAGCCTCAGGGAGCGGTTTCAGAGGATGTATGCGGAAGCAATGGACTCATATCAATAGCAGGAAGGAGAAGCTACCCTGGCAGGAATAAGAAAAGTAATTAATATCGAGGATAATGCAATCAAACACTCAAAAATAGAAAGGGAATTTGGGGAATCTGACGTTAAGAGTATTGACCGGTCTGCTTCCCGGGGCGCATTCGTCAGAAAATCAGCTTTACACTGCTTCATATTTTCCTTATAATCTAAGAGGAGAATACCTGCTTATGCTAAGGGACAACGGAAATCTACCGAGATTAATATGGGTAAAAGAACAGAGAAGAGCAGGGCTCAGGGGGAGTTTTATGCCGGAATACAGAATTATTCCAAAACCGGAATGGTATGAGGAAAAAGAGGGCAGTATCGCCGTTTCTTTGGCTGCGGAGGAGTTGTGCCCGGCGGGGGATGCATCGGATGCCGGCCCGATTCAGAGGGTTACGGATCGGACCCTGGAACCGGGGGCATATGTCCTTACCGTCTCGGAGAGCGGCATTGAAATCCGTGCTTCCGAAGACACGGGCGCTTTTTACGGTATGGTAACATTGAAAATGATTCTGATGCAGGCGGAGAAAAAGGGCGATCAGAAGGTCGTTCGCTGTCTGCGGATCAGTGACAGGCCGCGCTATTCCTACCGGGGTGTGTCGCTGGATGAAAGCCGCCATTTTTTCGGTGCGGAGACGGTAAAAAAGCTTCTGGATCAGATGGCTTTTCTGAAGCTGAACACGTTTCACTGGCATCTGTCTGACGACCAGGGATTCCGCATTGAGAGTAAGCTGTTTCCCCGGTTAAACAGCGTCGGCTCCCGCCGTGCCTGTGCGGGACTGCGCGGATGCGGCCTGGAGCACCGGGACGGGGAGTACTTTCATTATTATACTCAGGAGGAGCTCCGGGAGATTGTTGCTTACGCGAAAGTGCTCCACATCCGTGTGATTCCGGAGATTGATCTGCCCGGCCATACCTCCGCGATTCTGGTGGCTTATCCGGAGTATGCCTGCGATCTGGATGGAACATCCCGCAGTTTTTCCGCCGCCAGCGAGGCCGGCATTTTCGACGCTATCCTCTGTGCGGGAAGCGATGCGGCTATGGAGTTTGTCGACCGGCTTTTTTCCGAGATATGTCCGCTGTTTGAGGCGGAGTATTTTCACATTGGCGGCGACGAGGCTCTGGAGGGGCATAAGATATGGGCACAGTGTCCGCGGTGCCGGGCTTTGCAGGAGGAGCAGGGGCTGCAGTCCCGGAAAGAACTGCAGGGCTTTTATATGACGCGCGTCGGGGAACTGCTGAAAAAATACGGGAAGAAGGCAATTGTCTGGAATGATTGCATCAATGACCGCTTTTCGCAGGACATCACCTGCCAGTACTGGATTGCGGATAACGCCGGGGAGGTGCAGCGGCAGTCCCGCATGCGTGATGTGATTTTGTCGCTGACGGAGTATTTTTATTTTGATTATAAGTATGAAAAGCTTCCGCTGGAAAAAGTGTATTCTTTCGATGAGGAGAGGATCGGTTTCGGCGGGGAGGATCAGCGTGTGATCGGTCTGGAGTGTGAGAACTGGACGGAGTATATAGACACGCCGGAAGCACTGGAGTTTGGCCTGTATCCGCGGATTGCGGCGTTTGCGGAGGTGTCCTGGACCCGGCGTGATCGCCGGGAGTACCGGGATTTTCGGGAGAGGCTTGCGTGGTACCTGTCTTATCTGGACAGTGAGGGGATCAATTATTCCCGCATCGCGGATGGAAGTTATCGGAACACGGATCCGTATGTGTTTCACCGGGGTGTCGATGGGGAAGAGTTTTTACAGAATGAGAAGCAGAAAGCTCGAAGTGAAGTATAGATATCATCGGGGATATTTTCCCCGATATCTAAGGTGATTCAGAATAAAAATGCAGGATATGGATTTTGCTGAAAAATTGCAGTATTAATTCCGGCAATGTTTAGAAAAGGAGAGAATGATGGGTCAGATTATTATTCCGAAACAGTACACTTCAGATTTGAATCTGCACGATACGCAGATTGCCATCAAGACGGTAAAGGATTTTTTTTCAGAATCTTCTGGCGCAGCGGCTGAACCTTTCGAGGGTTTCCGCGCCGCTGTTTGTGGATCCGGTGTCGGGACTGAATGACAACTTAAACGGCGTGGAGCGCCCGGTTGCCTTTGACATTGCCGGGCAGGAGGGCCGGACGGCGGAGGTCGTTCATTCCCTGGCAAAGTGGAAGCGGTATGCGCTGGACCGGTATGGTTTTGAACCGGGCACCGGAATTTATACGGACATGAATGCGATTCGGAGAGACGAGGTTACGGACAATATCCACTCTGTTTTTGTCGATCAGTGGGACTGGGAGAAGGTGATTGCGAAGGAGGAGCGTACGATGGATACGCTCAAGGCTGCCGTTCGTACGGTCTACCAGGTGCTGCGAAAAACAGAGAAATACATGACAATTCAGTATGACTATATTCACGAGATTCTGCCGAAAGAGATTTATTTTATCACGACGCAGGAGCTGGAGGACCTTTATCCGGACCGCTCCCCGAAGGAGCGCGAATACTGTATTTCGAAGGAAAAAGGAGCGGTATGCATCCTGCAGATCGGCGACCTGCTGGCATCCGGGGAAAAGCATGACGGCCGCGCACCCGATTACGATGACTGGAAACTCAATGCAGATATCGTGGTGTATTATCCGGTGCTGGATATCGCCCTGGAGCTTTCCTCCATGGGCATCCGCGTCGACGAGGACGCTTTGCTTACGCAGCTGGAAAAGGCGGGATGCCCTGAACGTGCAGAACTTCCGTTTCAGAAAGCCATTCTGGAGAAGAAGCTGCCCTATACCATGGGAGGCGGCATCGGACAGTCCCGCATCTGTATGTTTTTCCTGCGGAAAGCACATATCGGTGAGGTGCAGTGTTCCCTCTGGCCGGAGGAGATGGAACGGGAACTGGCGGAGGCCGGAATCACATTATTGTAAAAAACATAAAAACTTGCAGTAAAAAATCTGTAAAAAGCCGGGGAGGCGGCGTGTGAACCGATATATTTTCTTGAAACGGGTTGGAGAAAATTATATACTGAAAAAAGTGCTGGAAATTATAAGATAAGAAAACAGTTATTTTGTTCAGACTGAAAAAGCGGGGTGATCGACATGGAAAATCAATATGAAATGATTCCGGACAAAGATATGACAAACCGGCCGGATTATGAGAAGGAAATCGTTGCTATCATCCGAAGCAACCGGTCCCCTAAAATTTTGCGCGATCAATTAGAAGATTATCACGAAAACGATATCGCCGAGGCAATCCCGGAGCTCACCGCGCAGGAGAGGAAAAAACTGTTCAATCTTCTTCATCTGGATACGCTCTCTGATGTACTGGAGCACATGGATGAGGAGGACGCCATCACTTACTTAAGTGAGATGGATATCGTGAAGACAGCCTCGGTTATATCCGCTATGGATTCCGATGATGCCGCGAACCTTCTGGATGCTTTTCCCGAAGGCCGGCGCGATCTGATCATGAGCCTGATGGACGAGGAGTCAAAGCGTGATGTGGAACTGATCGCCTCCTTTGACGACGACGAGATCGGCAGCAAGATGTCCACGGATTATATTCTGATCCGACGCGACCTGACGGTAAAAAAAGCCATGCGCGCCCTGATTGACCAGGCTGCGGAGAATACGAACGTAACCACATTGTTTGTCGTGGATGAGACGGATACTTTTTATGGAACGATCGATCTGCGTGAACTGATCATTGCCCGCCAGGATACGAACCTGGAGGATCTGATTGCGACATCTTTCCCCTATGTGTATGCACATGAGAATATCGATGACTGTATCGAAGAGCTGAAGGATTATTCCGAGGACTCCATCCCGGTGCTGGATAATGATAACCGCATTCTGGGCGTCATCACCTCTCAGAACCTGATTGAAGTGGTCGACGAAGAGATGGGTGAGGACTATGCACGGTTCGCCGGTTTGACTGAGGAGGAGGATCTGACGGAGACTCTTCTGGAAAGTATGAAAAAACGTCTTCCCTGGCTGGTCACGTTGCTGCTTCTGGGACTGGTGGTGTCCGCTGTGGTCAGCGCTTTTGAGGCGGTTGTTTCCCAACTGACCCTGATTATGGCGTTTCAGTCGCTGATTCTGGATATGTCCGGCAATGTCGGGACGCAGTCTCTGGCTGTCACGATCCGTGTGTTGATGGATGAGAATCTGAGTGCAAAGCAGAAAGTCGGTCTGGTCGCCAAGGAATCCCGCGTGGGGCTCTGCAATGGGATGGTGCTGGGGGTCGCGTCTTTCTTTGTTGTGACGCTGTTCATTGTTGTTTTTAAAGGACAATCCCTGGGGTTTGCTGTGGCAGTGTCCGGCTGTATCGGTGTTTCCCTGATTGTCGCCATGCTGGTCTCCAGCACGGTCGGGACTGTGATACCTTTGTTTTTTAAGCAGATTCATGTGGATCCCGCGGCGGCTTCCGGCCCGCTGATCACAACGACCAACGACCTGGTTGCGGTGGTGGTTTATTACGGGCTGAGCTGGATTCTGCTGATTAATACGCTGCATCTGGGAGGCTGAAAACTATTAAAGAAAATAAAACATCTGCTACGGGCAAAACAGCTCCGCAGTCATCCCATAACCCGTTATAAGTGCGCGTCAAGCCACTCCAGGATATCTGCATAGACGTTTTCCCGGTCTGTCTCGTTCAGAATTTCGTGGCGGTCGTTTTCATAAAGCTTCATATGGATGTCCCGGATGCCTGCATCCACAAAACTCTGATATGCCTGTTTTACGCCCTTGCCGTTATTGCCTACCGGGTCACAGTCTCCGGCCAGGAGCAGCAGGGGGAGGTCTTTGGGAACCTGACGGATGCGGCGGGGATTCTGGGCGTTCTGAATGGTCAGAAACAGGTTATAATATCCGTTTACCGTGAACTGGAATGTGCTCCAGGGATGCTTCATGCAGATGTCAACGATGGCGGTGTCTTTGGTCAGCCAGTCGTTCGGGGTGCGCAGCGGTTTGAACTGCTTATTGTAAAATCCGAAAACCATGAGGTCGATGAGCGTGCTCCGGTAATGCCAGCCGTGAAAGGCAGCGAGAATGCGGGAAACCGTTTTTCCAAACACCAGCGCGATGCCGGGCTGTGAGCCGGTGCCGAGGATGAGTGCGCCGGACAGACCGCCGCCGTGGGTCTGGATATACTGGCGGGTCAGAAAAGACCCCATGCTGTGTCCGAGGATGAAATACGGGACATCCGGATATTTTTTCTCTGTGATCTCCCGCAGGGTCTGCATATCGCCGATGACGCAGGCGTTGCCGTCCGGGTGATGGAAATAGCCGTGCATGTCGTCACTCTGGACCGATGCGCCGTGTCCGAGGTGGTCATTCCCCACTACATAATAACCGTGCCGGGTCAGGTATTCCGCGAAATCATGGTAGCGGTCAATATATTCGATCATGCCGTGGCAGAGTTGCAGGACGGCTTTGACTTCGCCCTCAGGTGTCCAGGAGATCGCATGAATCCGGGTCGCATTGTCTTTTGATAAATAGGTAAAATCTTGTTTCATCGGTTTGATCCTTTCCTTATCCTCTTATTATACAGTGCTTTGACCATAGATACAAATAAAACTTTACTGTTTTCGGACTTCCTGTTCATTGTTGTGCAGGATAAACGGGAGTGGACAGCATTTGTCATCAGATATAAATATGAGGGGAGAAAATATGTCAGAGATTCGAAAAATTACTGATTTTGGCGGGGGTTTGACAGTTAAATAGAGAAAAAACCTATCGCAGACCGCATAAAG
>JAJQAD010000196.1 GCA_021204005.1 Clostridiales bacterium | reverse complement strand
AAACTAAAATCCACTATTGAATGCAAAAGTAGAATTTACTTTTTCATTTTTCGAAAATGAAAAAATACAAAAAAACTGTTGCAATTTTCCCGGTGATTCTATATAATAACATTTGCTTGCTTCGATGGCTCAGTTGGTAGAGCGACGCACTCGTAATGCGTAGGTCGTGGGTTCGAGTCCCATTCGAAGCTTTATCGCCGCAATAAGGCTCTCCTGTATGCCGTTTGCGGCGCTTCGCGTACAGGTTGCAGCTTGTCAGGATATCCCTTTCCTGTCGCGATTTTTTCAGACGGGCAACCGTAGTCTAACGGATAGAACGCAGGACTCCGACTCCTGTAATGTGGGTTCGATTCCCGCCGGTTGCATTAAAAAGCTGTGTACATTTGTACACAGCTTTTTATTTTCCATCTTATGCCCGTTTCTCTCCTTACGCCTGTTTTGGCGGCAGGCAGAGATTGATAATCAGGACAATCCATGAGAAAAATACACTCAGCACCACCCAGGCGGCTACACCTCTGACTCTGCGCTCTCAGCGCGCGTTATCTGAAGATAACTCCGACGCCCCCACGCGTTCCAGAATCTCCCGCGCAATCTGCTCCGGCCGTTTTCCGTCCGTCGCTATTTTCAGATCACAGGCTCCCTCGTAGGCCGGCCGCCGTTTTTCCATCAGATCCGCTATATAGTCCACATCCATATGACCGTTTAAGATCGGTCTGGATTTTGAATTCTTCACTCTCCCGTAAATCGTTTCCGGAGTGGCCGTCAGCAGGACAATCGTCCCGCTTTCTTTCATCAGGGAGACATTCTCCTCCCGCAGCACACATCCGCCGCCGCAGGAGACCACCGCCGGTCTGCGCCCGGCAATCTGCCTTATCATCTCCGTCTCCTGATCGCGGAAATACGATTCCCCGAATTTTTCAAACATTTCGCTGATTGACATGCCGCATTTCCGGACGATCGCCGCATCCATATCAATCTCCTCCGCCCGCATCAGGCGCTTTAATGATCTGGATACGGTGCTCTTCCCGACACCCATAAATCCAATCAGAAAAATATGCTTCTTCATTCTATCGTCTCCTGTTTTCTATATCATGAACCCCGCGGATTGCTCCGTGCTGCACGGCATCATCCGATACTCTTATGCAGCGCATCCAGAATACTCTCCAGCGTATCCATCTGCATCTGCCCCGGCGCCGATACTTCCCCGTCCGCGCCAAACGTGACACAGGAACCCACGGTCTCCCCCACAATGCGGCTGATCACACCGGTTCCTCCCATAGACATCGTGATAATCGGGAGCGTCGGGTACTTCTGCTTCATATCATTGGTCAGCTTCAGTATCCTCAGAACATCATCCACCGAGTTGGGCATCACCGCCAGCTTTGCGATATCCGCCCCGCCCTGCTTCATCTGCTCCATCAGCATACGCAGGATCCGGTCGTCCGGCGTGGCGTGAAAATCATGGTGGGAAGCGATCACATGCACCCCCATGCGCTGAAGCCGTCGTATCTCCCGCTCCGGTCTCGTCGCCTCAAAAAACTCCAGGTCAACAAGGTCAATGCTGCCGCTCTTTGCCGCAAGCTCATTCAGATAGAGGATTTTTTTCTCTTCCAGAGAAGCATTGCCTCCCTGCTTTACCGTGCGGATGGTAAAAAGCATCACCGTATCTTTTACCTGCGGACGAATCTCCTCCAGAACCGCTTTTACCTGCTCCGGCTGCCCGATCCCATCAAAACAATCCACGCGCCATTCTATCATCTGTACCTGCTTTTGTACCAGATCGCCGATTTTCTTCACCACGGCTGCCGCATCCTTTTCCACCACCGGCACGCAGATCACCGGCCGTCCTTCTCCGATGCAGGTTCCTTTTATGTTTATTGATCCTTGCATATGTTCTGTCCCTTCTCCCTGTCTGCAGCATATCCCCCCGGCTGCTGCTGAATTTTAATGCTGAGATAACTCTCATCCGGCCATTCGGAATACACCCGGCATCATAATGAACTCAGCCATTCACAGTATAGCGTACCAACGAAAAAGACGCAAGTCATTGACTTTATTTCTTCTATGTTTTATTCTAAAGGTTAATATAATGTTTCGCAAAAAGTCCGGAAACTGCGCAAAACAATCTTTGTCATCCAGCAGCATATCATGCATATCATGACCGTATTCCGGGCAGGAAACAGGAAAAGAGAGGATCTCATATTTATGGAAATTTCAGGAAAAACCGGGCTCACCGGACTGATCGGGAGTCCGATCGCTCACAGCATCTCCCCGAAAATGCACAACCTTTCCTTTCAGGCACTGGGACTGGATTATGTTTACCTTGCGTTCGACATCGGCCAGTCTGATCTGGAAAAGGTCGTTTACGGACTGCGGGAAATCGGCGCCATCGGCTACAACGTGACCATGCCCTATAAAACCGCAATCGTAAAGTACATGGACGAGCTGACCCCGGCTGCACAGCTCGTGGGAGCCTGCAACACCGTCATTTTAAAAGACGGCCGTATGACCGGCCACACCACCGACGGTGCGGGCTTTATGCGTTCCGTTCAGGACTACGGCCACGACATCATCGGCAAAAAGATGTCCATTCTCGGCGCAGGCGGCGCTGCCACCTCGATCATCAGCCAGGCTTCCTTAGACGGCGTGGCCCAGATTGATATTTTCCGGAGAAAACGTCCGGAGGTATTTGAAAAAACCGTCGCGTTCGCAAAAAAAGTGCAGGAGCGCACCGGCTGCATTGTAAGTGTCTATGATTTCGCCGACACTGATCAGATGCGGAAAAGCTTTGCGGACAGCGCCATTCTGGTCAACGCTACCAGCGTCGGGATGGCTCCGGGCGCGAATGCCTGCCCGATTTCGGATGCTACCCTTCTGCACCCGGATCTGGTTGTCTATGACATCGTATACAACCCGCGCCGTACAAAGCTTTATGAGATGGCGGAAAAAGTCGGCTGCCCGGTTTATAACGGTCTGAGCATGATGCTCTTCCAGGGAGCAGCTTCCTTCAAATGCTGGACCGGACAGGATATGCCGGTGGATCAGATCAAAGACGAAATTATTGCATCCTGACGATTTGAAAAGCCGGTTTTACATAGTGCAACGTCCTCGAATGAACCATACACCACACCAGTTGCAGATGTACTGACGCAATCCATTCATTAACCTATTATAAAAGGATACAGATTATGAGCTTTCAATATTTAAAAGAACTGCCGACACCGGCACAGATCAAAAGTGAATTTCCTCTGAATTCTTCCTTAAAGGAATTGAAAGAAACCAGGGACGCTGAAATCAGCGCAGTCATCCGCGGGGAATCCGACAAATTTCTTGTTATCATCGGTCCCTGCTCCGCTGACAGCGAGGAGCCGGTCATGGACTACATCCATCGGCTGGCAAAAGTAAATGAGCAGACGAAAGACCGCCTGATTCTCATCCCCCGCATCTACACCAACAAACCCCGCACCACCGGCGAGGGATACAAAGGCATCGCCACCCAGCCGGACCCCGAGGCGAAGCCGGACATGGTCGCCGGCCTCATCGCGGTGCGGAAGCTTCACCTGCGGGCCATCGAGGAGACCGGACTCTCCGCAGCGGACGAGATGCTCTACCCGGAGAACTGGGATTATGTGGACGACCTCCTTTCCTATGTCGCCATCGGCGCGCGTTCTGTGGAGGACCAGCAGCACCGCCTGACCGTGAGCGGTTTTGATGTGGCCAGCGGCATGAAGAATCCTACCAGCGGCGACCTCTCCGTGATGCTCAACTCCGTCTACGCGGCACAGCATCCCCATCACTTTACCCACCGGGGATGGGAGGTAGACACCACCGGCAATCCTCTGACTCATGTGATCCTCCGGGGTGCGGTCAACAAGCGCGGTGTCGCTATCCCCAACTACCATTACGAAGACCTGATCCGTCTCCATGAGATGTATGAGAAGATGGAACTGCTCCATCCAGCCTGCATCGTGGACGCCAATCACTCCAACTCAAATAAAAAATATTACGAGCAGGTCCGCATTGTAAACGAGGTGCTTCACAACCGTGCAATCAGCACAGAAATACGGACACTGGTAAAGGGCGTCATGGTAGAAAGCTATATTGAACCCGGCAGCCAGAAGATCGGCGAACACGTCTACGGCAAATCCATCACCGATCCCTGCCTTGGCTGGGACGAGACAGAAAAGCTGCTGTACCACATCGCGGAGACAGCGTAAGCGAATCAGCCTCCCAGTACTTTTCGTATCCGTCATACCTGCCAAATCAGAAACGGTAACCAACTATGAAAACAGCGGGAATCATCGCAGAATACAACCCGTTCCACAACGGGCATCAGTTTCATATAGAAGAGACACGCCGACGCACCGGGGCGGACTACATCATCGCCGTGTTAAGCGGCGATTTTGTCCAACGCGGTGCGCCGGCTCTGCTCAGTAAGTATGTCCGCGCTGAAATGACCCTGCGCCACGGCGCGGATCTTGTGATTGAACTGCCTGTCACCGCCGCGCTTTCCAGCGCGGAGGGTTTTGCAACGGGCGGCGTACGCCTGCTCGACAAATTAAACGTGATTGATGTCGTAAGCTGCGGATGCGAAAACGCCTCGGAGGACACCGCACTGTTTCAGGAGATTGTCTGCCTGCTCGCCGACGAACCGGAGGAATATCGAACTCTGCTGCGCACACACATAAAGTCCGGGACTGCATTTCCCGCGGCCAGGGAACTGGCGTTCTCTCAATATTTGCAGTCAACCCACCCCGAAAGCTCGGAAATGCCGGATAAAACAGAAAAAGTCTCTTGTCCCGGCACTTCTATCACAACACAGAGCGGCCTGAAAGATAAGATTTCCCGCCTGCTCTCCTCTCCCAACAACATCCTGGCAATCGAATACGCGAAGGCGATCCACACCCTCTCAGATTCCATGAAGCTCTGCCTGATTCCCAGAAAGGGTGGTGCCTACCACAGCGCAGCATTATCGGAAGGCTTCTCCTCCGCCACGGCAATCCGACGCTGCCTGCTGGAGGCTTGTGACTGCCGTTACACTTCCGGCCATGCAGCCGGCAATCCCAATCGTCCCGAAAAGGTCAGCCCTGACACAAGCATTCTTCGCGGACAAATCGGCCGCCTGCGCGGCCAGGTTCCACCGCTTGTCTTTGACAACCTGCAGCAGGCCGCCGCGCAAAGACAATGTCTGAACGAAAATAATTTTTCCGACCTGCTGTTTTATTCCCTTATCCAGAGGGCGGACTGTCTTAACGACTACTGCCCGGCCGGTTCCGACCTCGCCTGCCGGATTCGCAATTCCATGGAAGCGTTTACGGACTGGCAGGAATTTGCCCTTCTCATCAAATCCAAAAACAGAACCTACACAGCCGTCAGCCGCTGCCTCGCACACATTCTTCTGGATTTAACAGAGGACGATTTTGCCATTTCCGCAGAATACGGACATGCCCCCTACGTCCGCGTCCTCGGATTTCGCCGGGATGCCGCACTTCTGCTGAAGGCAATACAGGCGCAGGCGGACATCCCGCTTCTTATGCATCCTGCAAAGGATTTCTCACGCCTTGATGAAAAACAGGCACGGCTCTTTAAAAAGAATGTGCAGGCTTCGGAGATTTATAAACACATCCTCTATCAGCAGTCAGGATTTCGCATGAAAAGTGAATTCCGCCAGCCGCTGATCATCCTGTAATACGCCAAAACCATAAGATTAAAGCATTAAAAATATGCTGCATCGATAACACACTGCAGGCCTTCTGCATCCGCATGTGGGCAATGAGTGTGTTATTTTTATAACAATATCTTATATTTTACATTTTGCACGATTTTGCTTGCAATTTTCCTTTACATTCTCTATACTGATACTATATGATGATACAAGGGACAAAAGGTCGAAAATCGAATGCTTGCATTCGCATTTACGACCTTGGGGACCGCAAAAACATGAGGAAGAAGCAAATTTGACCGATTTTAGGTCAAATTTAGCGAATTCCGAATGTTTTTCAGATTGCTAAACGGTTTTTGTGCAGCAATCTGAAGTATCATACCCTTTTGTGCGGAATCATATGGTAATAATTCAGCACAAAAAACACCGCAACCAATTTGATCGAACGAAGAAAGGGGTTTTTACATGACAAACGCACAGATCAAACCATTCAAAAAAGTGCTGGTCGCCAACCGCGGTGAGATTGCCATCCGCGTATTCCGTGCCTTAAATGAACTCGGCATCACGACTGTCAGCATTTTTTCCAAGGAAGACAAATACGCGCTCTTCCACTCCAAGGCGGATGAATCCTACCCGCTGAACCCGAATAAGGGTCCCATCGACGCTTATCTGGACATTGACACCATCATCAAAATCGCTTTGAACGCCAACGTCGACGCCATTCATCCCGGCTACGGTTTTCTCTCGGAGAATCCCGAGTTCGTGGATGCCTGTGAGAAGAACGGCATCGTCTTCATCGGACCGACCAGCGATATCATGAACGCCATGG